>NZ_CALHXD010000157.1 GCF_938040115.1 uncultured Campylobacter sp.
GGTAAATGCGCCCGTCTTTTGCGCTAAATTTAGCCCGCTAAATTTACGCCGTCTTTCGCCGCTATTTTTAAATTTACGCCGCCGCGTAAAATGAAAGCGCGGATTTCTCCTTTTTGAGTTATAATTGCGATAGATTATCATAAAGGAGAAGCTATGCAAGCAAAAAAGATCAAATTTAACGACGCGATTTCAGAGACGCTGTTTATAAATTTGTATTTCCGCGCGCTGGATAACGACGAGCCAGAACCGATCCTAGGCGATCCCTTTTCGCGCCCGGTTATGCAGCGCATAGATTATGATTTCGCTAAATTTAAAGGCGGCAAATTTAGCAAAACCGGCACCGTGATTAGAGCGCGGTTTTACGACGACGAGATTTTAGATTTCGCTCGCAAAAACGCGGGCGAAAAGCTAGTCGTAGTCCAAGTCGGAGCTGGGCTTGATACGCGTCCGCTAAGGCTTGAAAAGCAGCTACCAGGCGCCTTGTTTTACGACCTTGATTTACCCGACGTCATAGACCTGCGGGGCGAGCTAGTGCCAAAATCCGCGCTAAATTTTAGCCTCAAAGCCTCGATGTTTGAGACCGCGTGGATGGACGAACTGCGCGCGCGGCACGAGGGAGCGAAGTTTATCTTCGTGCTAGAAGGCGTGGCGATGTATTTTAGCGAGCCTGAGATTTCGGCGTTTATGCGAAATTTAGCGCAGAGATTTAGCGGCGTAGTTATGCTTGATTTGCTCAGTCGCTTCGCCGCTAGCATAGAGCCTAAAAAGCACGACGTACTGCGCTATATCGCAAATCCGCCTAAATTTAAACTCGGCATCGACGACGAGAGGTCGCTTGAAGCTTGGGACGAGCGCATTAAGCTTTTAAAAACGGGCGTGATGATGGACATAAGGCCCGAGAAATGGTGCCTCGCAGCGAAAATTTTCCGTATTTTTAGCAAGATCAAAAACTCGTGCAAGATGTGCGTCTACGAGCTAAATTTAAGCTAAATTTTACGGTCAAAATTTTAAGCCCCTCTATGTTTTATAATT
>NZ_CALHXD010000158.1 GCF_938040115.1 uncultured Campylobacter sp.
TTAAATTTTTAAGTTTTCTAAAATAAATTTGGCTCTCTTACATAGTTTTTCTGTTCGTATTCCTTGCCCGTATCGTGGTCTTTTAGGAGTTTAACCACGACGGGACTTAGCGCGATGATGGCGATTAAATTCGGCAGTACCATAAGGCCGTTAAACATATCCGCTAGCTCCCAGACGAAATTTATCTTAAGCAAACTGCCTAAAAATATAAACCCGACGACCAAAATTTGCAAGACGCGCACGAATTTAGCGCCGAAAAGATAGCGAACGTTTATCTCGGCAAAATAATACCACCCAAGTATCGTCGTAAACGCAAAGAAAAACAAGCAAACCGCCACAAAGCTATATCCGCCCGTATGCCCCAAAACATGCGAGGAAAAAGCCTCCTGAACGAGTGCGATACCGGTTAGCACGGCTTTGCCGTTTTCAAAACGTATCACGTCCGCGCTTAGCACGACAAAAACCGTGATATTTAGCACGATAAAGGTATCTACGAACACGCTCATGATACCTAGCACCGCCTGATCTACCGGGTGTTTGACGTTAGCTGCGGCGTGCGCGTGAGGGGTAGAGCCCATGCCGGCTTCGTTTGAAAACAGTCCGCGCGCGATACCGTATCTCATCGCCGTAGCTATCGTGGCTCCAGTCGCACCGCCCCAAGCTGCGGACGGATTAAACGCGGCTTCAAATATAAGCGCTATGACGCCGGGAATTTTATCAAGATTAAAGCAAATGATCACAAGTCCGACCGCGACGTACAGGATCGCCATGATAGGTACAATCTTTTCTGCGACTCTGGCGATGGCTTTGACGCCGCCGATAAAGATCATAGCGCAAATCGCCGCCAAAAACAGTCCGCTCGCCCACTGCGGTATGCCAAATGCGCCCTTAAATCCATCCGAAATCGAGTTGGCCTGAACCATATTTCCCATAAATCCGAGCGCCAAAATGATCGCCAGCGCAAAAAACGCCGCCAAAACCTTGGCATAACGGCTCTTTAATCCACAGCTGATATAAAACGCGGGTCCGCCGATCATGTGCCCGCTGTCGTCTTTGGTGCGGTAAATTTGAGCTAGGCAGATCTCTGCGAAATTCGTCGCCATGCCCAAAAACGCCGCGCACCACATCCAAAATATTGCTCCCGGCCCGCCCATGATGAGCGCGGTTGTGGCACCCACGAGGTTGCCCGTGCCCACCTGTGCCGCGACGGCCGTGGCGACCGCCTGAAACGAACTCATGCCCGATTTTCCCGCTGCTTCGCCGTGCAACGAAAAATTACCAAAAAGCCTATTAAGCCCCATCTTAAACTTAAAAATCTGCACGAAGCGCAGCCTAATCGTAA
>NZ_CALHXD010000159.1 GCF_938040115.1 uncultured Campylobacter sp.
AGCGCATCCGCACCGACACCAGCCACTACAATACCTACCTCAACGACGGACTTCCCAAAGAGCCCGTATGCGTGGTCTCTCGCGATGCGATACGAGCCGTTTTCGCGCCCGCAAAGAGCGAGTATCTGTATTTTATGCGAAATAAAAAGACCGGGCTTCACGATTTTGCGCGTACGCAAGCCGAGCACGAGCGCAACATAAAGGCGCAGAGGTAAAATTTAAGGCCGTTTCGGCATTAAATTTAAAAAACGAGATTTTGCAGGCGGATAGGTTTAAATTTAACTCGTCAAGCTTGCCTAATCTTTGGTTGTCGCCGATAAACTGGACTTAGGATATTTTCCCGATAATCGTATTTTTTTGAAAATTATTTACTAAAAATTTTTGGTTGGTTATTTTACATTTATCAAATAAACACGAGAAATATTTCGTCGATAAGTCGTCTAATCTCGTTCCGCGAAAATCGCAACCGATAAATTTGCAATTATCGTAAACCGCATTTACTTGTCCGACGCTACGGAAATCTACCTTTTGAAAAACGGTATTTTCAAAACTAACGTTTTTTCGTAGGCCTATTCTCGCATTTGAAAAATCGCACTGAATAAATTTCGCATCCCTAACCGACAAACCGTCAAAAATCGCTCCGCCCAGGTTCTCGCCGCATACCGAAATATCGCGCAATTCGTTATTTATAAAAAGATTTTTCATTTTGTATTTCCTTTGCGTGCGTAAAATTTCATAGCGGCGCTAAGCTTTGGCGGTAAATTTGTCTATAAACTGCAAAAACTAGACGCCGCCCGCGCAAAAACAATAACTCGTCTTTTCCTTTGCGCCGCCTTTTGCGGATATTTTTAGCCTCTTTAAGCTGCCGCTAACGGGTCTTCGCCGAAGCTATTTGCCCCTACCATGCCGCGTGTAGCAAACCATATTATTAAAACGATATGGCCGATGATCGGAATAAAAAAGAGCAGCACCCACCAGCCGCTTTTGTTTAGGTCGTGAAGTCTTCTGACGCAGACTGCGAGGTTGGGTAACAAAAGGGCTAAGCCCGCAAGGCTAAAGATGATCCCCGGTATTTCGTATATGACCGATATGCTTAGATCTACGCAAAGGGCCAGCGCGCCTACTAATAGATTAAAGGTTGCAAACCACCAGTACTCCGACCTAGGCGCTCTGCCGTCAAACTTTACGTAGCCGTTAAGGCAGCTTTTTACCGATTCGGCAAAGATCATATTTTATCCTTTTAAACAACTTAATCCGCTAAAATAGGCCTAGCATGCGATCAAAGCGCGCCTGAAAAGCTAAATTGAAAGAATTACCACTTCTATTTTTAGCTCGACGCCAAACTGCTCCAAAACGCGCTCGCGGGCTAAATTTATGAG
>NZ_CALHXD010000160.1 GCF_938040115.1 uncultured Campylobacter sp.
TTCGCGGAGAAATCCATACCTATTCGCCCGCATTTAAAGACGAGGACATAGATGAGGTGCTCTCACTCTCAAAACACGTGGTTTTTAACTCCTTTGCACAGTGGGCTAAATTTAAAGAAAAAGCTCTGGCCGCAGGCGTTACCTGTGGGCTTCGCGTAAATCCCGAGCTCTCCGTCGCGCCGACTGACGCGTATAACCCGTGCGGTCGCTACAGCCGACTAGGCATCACTCGCGCAAATTTCGACGCTGACGCGCTTGATGGTATCACGGGACTGCATTTTCACGCACTTTGCGAGGAGAGCGCGCAGAGCCTGGAGACCGTGCTGATGGCGTTTGAGGAGAAATTCGGCGAGTTTATCCCGCGTATGAAGTGGGTAAATTTCGGCGGCGGACATCACGTCACCAAAGAAGGCTACGACGTCGATCTGCTCATAAGTTTGATCAAAAATTTCCGCGAAAAATATGGCGTCGAGGTCTACATAGAGCCCGGCGAAGCGGTGGGCTGGCAGACGGGATTTTTGGCCGCTTCGGTGCTTGATTTTGTGCAAAATGAAAAAACCATAGCGATCCTAGATGTCTCGGCCGAGGCGCATATGCCAGACACCGTGCTGATGCCCTACCGACCGGCCGTACGTGGCGAGAGCAGGGGCGGTAAATTTAGCTACCGTTTTGGCGGAAACACCTGTCTAGCCGGCGATATCGTGGGGCTTGATGCCGGCGAGCCCGAGTATAAATTTGATGCACCGCTAAGCGTGGGTGACAAAGTGATCTTTGAGGATCAGATCCATTACACGATCGTGAAAAACACGACCTTTAACGGCATCAAGTTGCCTGATTTGCTGCTTTTAAAAGAAAACGGCGAGCTTGTTATCGTGCGGGAATTCGGCTTTGAAGAGTATGAGAGGCGAAACTAAATTTGCCTCCTGAAACCGCGCCGTTTAGGATGCAAATTTGACATTTGAGAGTACCGTTTCGGCTGTGAATTTAATCAAATTTTACGTCGGGTTTTTGCCTGACATGCGCGTGCGCTAAACTCGTAGCTTTTCGGATTTAAATTTTCAAATTTAGTTTATTGTCCGTCAAATTTGCCGCAAATTTAATCCCAAACGAAGTTAAATTTAATATAAATAAAATCTAGCTTATATAAATGAATTAATATAACGGGTTATAAATTTGACCCCGATTTTGATAAAAAAGTGCCGCAACCGCCTAAAAATGCGTTGTTTTGACGCTAAGCTTGCATTACGTTATTTTTTGATATAATTTCATGAAAATCCGCAAAATTTAGCCTTTGGCTGGATGCCGACCACGACGAGCTTTTTAAGGCGGAAAACAAAACCAAAGGGAGATAGCATGACGAGAATTTTTAGTTTGCTTTCGGTTTTCGCCTGTTGGGCCTTCGCTATCGAGGCGAGTCCTAGCACGAACCAGTACCAGAGCAATATCTGGGCTGCGGGTAGAATCGAGAACATTAAGCCTTACGAAGACGGTTTGGGGCCGATTTTTACTTTTATTCAGGGTAACGACTACTTCGCTATAGCCGTTTTGTCGCTGATTTTAGCCGTGATTGGGGCATTTGCTTTGCATTTTTTGATTATCGGGCCAAAGCATTTTAGTCACGACGGAAACAAAGTCTATGCATTTAGCGTAATAGAGCGCGTCGCTCACGGGCTAGCCGCGATCTCGTGGATAGTACTAGTACCGACCGGTATCATCATGATGTGGGGTGCGGAGCTTGGCGGCGGAGCTTTCGTGAGATTTTGTAAAAATATTCACGGGTTAGCCACTATTATATTTGCGGTATCCGTATTACCGATGCTGATAGCTTGGACGAAAAGAATGCTACCGACGATCTACGACATCAGATGGATGCTGATCGTAGGCGGGTATCTTTCAAAAGTTAAGCGACCAGTGCCTGCGGGTAAATTTAATGCTGGTCAAAAAGCATGGTACTGGGTCGCTATCCCCGGCGGTATCGTGATGATACTAACCGGTGCCGCGATGTTCTTCTTAGATTTTAAAACGCCTGACGTCGCTACTTGGCTAGGCGTAC
>NZ_CALHXD010000161.1 GCF_938040115.1 uncultured Campylobacter sp.
CGGCGGTGATCAAAAACGGCGGCTACACGCTAGCAAACGCGAAAGTCACTATCGTGCCAAAGCCGGACGGTCAGGTTATCAGCTATAAAGTCGCCGACAAGCACCTGCGCACGCACGGCGGAATTCCGGTTTTCGGACTATATCCGGACTATCAAAACACCGTCGAGGTCGAGTATGATAAAATTTATAAAGGTGGGACCGAGCACGTAAAGGAAACCTATAAAATTTACGCTCCGGCGATCTATTTGGAGAGCTCGGGCATGCCGTCTCAAAAGGGCGCGCTGTTTGATAAAATCGAGGTCGTAAAGGCTCCGAGCGCTAAATTTGCTAACCGCCTCTACTATGTAAATAACTTCGTAAATAAAACGGGCAAAGGCACCAAGGTCGTGTGGAACAACCCCGCAGGCGGCGCGATCGAGTGGAACTACAGCCCGAACAACTTCGTGCTAGACACCAAAGGCGAAGTGCGCTGGTATCTGGAGCCGAGTAAAATTTACGACCTCAAGCAGCCGTTTAGCGCGGGCGTCATGATGGGCTTTAAGCAAAACGACGACGGCGCGATGACGTGGGGATATGGCCAGCGATATGCCAAATACGACATAATGGGGCGCGAAATTTTTAACCGCGAGCTGCCTGCTGGCTACAACGACTTCTCGCACTCCATGGACGTAGCGCAAAACGGACACTACTTCCTCCGCGCGGCAAACGCCAACTATAAACGCGCCGACGGTAAAAACGTCCGCACCGTGCGCGACGTCATCGTCGAGGTCGATCGCGACGGCAACGTCGTGGATGATTTTAGACTATATGAAATTTTAGATCCGTATCGCGACATCGTGCTAAAAACGCTTGATCAGGGCGCGGTGTGCCTAAATATCGACGCTAGCAAGGCGGGCCACACCGCGAGCACGGACGAGCTAGCCGCGATGGATACGAACGAAAAATGGGGCGACATCGTAGGCTCGGGCCCTGGACGCAACTGGGCGCACGTAAATAGCGTGGACTACGACCCAAGCGACGATAGTATCATCATCTCCAGCCGCCACCAAGACGCCGTCATCAAGATCGGCCGCGACAAAAAAGTCAAATGGATAATGGGCGCGCACAAGGGCTGGAAGGATCAGTTTAAGGGCTACTTGCTCCAGCCGGTAGATAAAGACGGCAAAAAGATCGTCTGCGAGGACGAATACTCAAAATGCCCGGGATATGAGAGCGAGAAGGGTGGATTTGACTGGCAGTGGACGCAGCATACGGCATTTCGCATCGATAGCAAGTCCAAAAAGGGCGTAGTGTATCTCACCGTCTTTGACAACGGCGACACCCGCGGCATGGAGCAGCCTGCGATGGCGGGTATGAAATACTCCCGCGCGGTCGTCTATAAAATCGACGAAAAAGCTAAAACCGTCGAGCAGGTCTGGGAATACGGCAAACAGCGCGGCAGCGAGTGGTACAGCTCGGTTACTTCGCTCGCGCAGTATCAGGATGACCTTGATAGCGTGATGGTTTACTCGGCGGTTGCCGGCATGCAGTTTGACATCGCCAAAGGCCGCCCGGTCGGCGTGCCTAGCCCGCATATCAACGAGTTTGAATGGGGCGCAAAAGAGCCGTCAATCGAAATCAAAATGACCAATGCGATGGGCTATCAGGCGTTTCCGTTTAGTCTAGAAAAGGCGTTTGAAAAGTAAAATTGAGCGGCTCCCGGCCGGTGCGCTTTGGGGCCGCCTTTTGGTAAATTTGGATTTTTGCGCTTGCGACCGGGTTAAATTTGCCCGCTCAAATTGATGGGTCGCAGGCTTTAAATTTGGATCAAATTTGACGCCCTCCCGCACCCGCTCGGATACGGCAAATTTGACCGCAAAAGGTAAAATTTAGGCTCGCGTTTCCATCCTTTGCGCTAGTCTAAATCTTACCTTTTCCTGCCAAGCGTTTGGGAAAATAGGACTCCGAAAGACAATAGTAATGCCTAAACGCTTGGATTTTCGTTACTGCTTAAATTTACCCGTTTGCTTCATAAATTTAGCTTTGAATTTTCAAATTTACACCCTTGTTGCCGTAAAACCGATATAATCTACATAAAAAACGGCGGAGGCGAAAATGCAAAAATTTGTCGAGCAAAAATTTATCGGCGAGCGCGCGATGTTTGGCACAAAAGATGCGGAGTTTGAGCGGTGCGGGTTCGCAGAGGGTGAGTCGCCGCTAAAGCACGGGCAAAATTTGCGCCTAAAAAACTGCACTTTCGAGTGGAAATATCCACTGTGGTACACCAAAAACGTCGCCGTGGAGGACGGATTTTTACTGCAAATGGCGCGCGCAGGCATCTGGTACGCGCAGGACGTTAGCTTTAAAGATACGCTAATCCAGGCGCCAAAATCCTTCCGCAGGTGCCAAAACGTGAGGCTAGAAAACGTAAATTTGACCCAGGCCGAGGAGACGCTGTGGAGCTGTGAGGACGTGGAGATAAAAAACGTCTGCGCGCGCGGGGATTATTTTGCGATGAACTGCGAAAACGTGCGCGTTTACGGGCTAAATTTGGACGGGAACTACGGCTTTGACGGCTGCAAAAATCTGCTCGTCGAGGATAGCAAACTACTTAGCAAAGACGCCTTTTGGAACTGCGAGAACGTGACCGTGCGAAATAGCTTTATAAGCGGCGAATACCTCGCGTGGAACAGCAAAAACGTGACCTTTGAAAACTGCGTGATAGAGAGCTTGCAAGGGCTTTGCTACGTGCAAAATCTCGTGCTGCGCGGCTGCCAGACGCTAGATACGACGCTAGCCTTTGAGTACTCAAGCGTGGACGCTGAAATTTTAGGCGGCATAGCTAGCGTGAAAAACCCACTTTCAGGCGCGATAAGGGCGCAAGAAATAGGCGAAATAATAATGCAAAAAGAGTGCATAGATCTGGCCGCTACTAGGATAATTTTAGAAAAATAACGGCACGTTTTGCCGGCGGCTTTTATGAGTTTTTGTTTCGTTTGCCTGTAACTGCAAGCAGAGGCTTTTGTGGCGCCTTGGCCGCAAAAACCGTAGCGACGTTAAAAATGATCTCGCGATGCTTCGCCTTTTTTTCTTACGCTCAAATTTGGAATTAGCTTTTAAATCCAAGCAACGCTTCAAATTTGGCCCCAAACAAGAAATTATTATTTCGTTTAAATTTTGCCGCCGGCTAGAGTCGCTTATATATAGCTCCTTTATCCTTGCCCATCTACTTTGCTTGCGGCATTATCGCTCTATGTTTAAATATGAAGCCGAATTTTGAGATTTAAGCCGTTTTTGGCTTAAATTACTCCTTTAAACTAAAGAATTAAATTATTTAAATAAGGAAAAAATATGTCGTTTTTTGAAAAATTAAAGCTAGCTTTTTACACGATTTGTCGCCCCGAAAAGCTTATTTCGTTTAGGCTTGAAAAGCCCGATCCGCGCTACACGCGCGAAGCGAATTTTACCCTAAAATACGGTATCCTTCGCGCTCATCAAAATATGGACGCCGTCACGATCGCCTACGACCGCCTGTGCGAACAATATGCTGGATTTAAGCCGCTTTTTATCATTGAAAACGCTCCGCAGTGCGAATACACGAATATGCATGCAAGCTCTAGTTACGAGATGCTGGACGAGGAGGAGTATAATGCGCAAAATCCGGACGCTCAAGACTTTCCGGCTGCGGAGTTTCGTTTGATGCTAAGTATCCTGCGCAACCCCGAATACAAGACGGAAGTTGGCCAATTTTACGGTAAATTTAGCCTAAATTATCCAGATAAATTAAAGGCGCTAGAATACCTCAATACCCGCGATTATAACGCTCTTGACGAGGATATCGACGTTTATCTGTGTCCTTGCGAGCGCAGTACGGACGTATTTGCGAGAATGATTCAGGGGTATTTTGCCGATGATTTTGAACCTGAGCAGACGTATGCGTTTATTTTGATGATGAACGAGCGATTCGGGTTTGAGTTTATCGGTATCGGCGCGACTCTGATGCTATTTTATCGCCGTAAAAATTTAAGCGACGCCATGGCCGAGGAGCTACTGCAAGAGCTGGCTAAAATTTACGATACGCCTTACGAAGCGATCAAAAAAGCTCTGTGGCATAACGCGTTTGGCTCTCGTAAGACGCTCGTGCTACCGTTTGCCGAAAATATCGAAGACACCGTAGCGGATGAGCTGTAAAATCGGAGTAAATTTTGCCTAGCAAGCTCAAAATTTTAGGACGAAATCTTAAACATTACAAAATTTTAAAGAAATTTTAGCTACACTCAGCAAATTTTATAAAAAAGGATGCCAAATGAACCCTTCCGAATTTATCTGGATGGATGGAAAATTAGTCAAATGGGAGGACGCTAAAGTCCACGTTTTAACCCACTCGCTTCACTATGCAAACGCCGTATTTGAGGGCACAAGAGCCTATATGACGGATAAAGGTTTAGCGATATTTCGCCTAAGCGATCACACCGCGCGCCTACTAAAATCAGCCAAAATGACGATCCTAAACGTCAAATACACGCAAAAAGAGCTTGAAGACGCGCAAGTCGAGCTACTTCGCGCAAATAAATTTAAATCAAACGTCTATCTACGCCCGATCGTTTACCTAGGCTACGGCGTGATGGGTCTAGCTCACACCAAAGCTCCCGTAAATACGGCAATCGCCGCATGGGAGTGGGGTGCGTATCTAGGCGAAGAGGGGCTTAAAAAAGGCATCCGCGTGAAAATTTCAAGCTTTGCCAAACTAAACGTCGGCGGTCAAATGAGCCGCGCGAAATCAAGCTCGAACTACCTCTGCTCGCAAATGGCAAACTACGAAGCCAAAGAGGCGGGCTACGACGAGGCGTTGCTGCTTGATAGCGAGGGCTACATCTCGGAGGGGCCGGGCGAGTGCTTTTTCATCGTGGAAGACGGCGCGCTCATCACTCCTCCAAACGACAGCAGCCTAGCTAGCATCACGCAAGACACCGTCATCAAAATCGCTCGCGATCTAGACATCGAAGTGCGCAGAGAGCGCATCACTCGCGACCGCGCATATACTGCGGACGAGGCGTTTTTCACGGGTACGGCGGCTGAGGTCACTCCGATAAGCAACATCGACAACCGCGTGATCGGCGCGGGCGAGCGCGGAGCGGTAACTAAACGCCTACAAGACGCGTATTTTGACGTAGTTTACGGACGCAATCCAAAATACGCCTCGATGCTAACTTACATTTAAGGAACGAAATGCCGGCAGATTTGAACGATTATTTTAATAAAAAACGAGGCTCCGGCGGCGGAGACGATAACGGCGGCGAGAGCAAGGGCCCAAAAGTAAATTTTAAAACGCCTGATTTTAAAGGATTTGGCAAAATTTCAGCCTTTGCCTACGTCATCATCGCGCTCGTGGCCGTGATCGCGCTTACGCAGCCTTTCGTCACGATAAACTCGGGCGAAGTGGGCATCAAGTCAAATTTGGGTAAATACGACCCGTCTCCGATGCAGCCGGGACTGCATTTCTTTATCCCGTTCTTGCAAAAGGTCATCGTAGTCGATACGCGCGTGCGCCTCATCAACTACACGTCGGGCGAAGATATGGGCGAAGCGGCGCAAAAGTACGGCGCGCAGGCTCAAGCGGGCATCATCCGCAAAAACTCGATCTCCGTTTTGGATGCGAGAAACTTGCCTGTTAGCATCGACATCACCGTGCAGTACCGCCTAAATCCGGAAAACGCACCTCAAACGATCGCGTCTTGGGGGCTTAGTTGGGAAAACAAGATCGTAGATCCCGTCGTACGCGACGTCGTGCGCAGTATCGCGGGTAAATACACCGCTGAGGAGCTTCCGACGAAGCGAAACGACCTAGCCACGGCTATCGACGAGGGTATCCGCAAGGATATCGACGCTCAGCCGAACAAACCAGTCGAGCTACTAACCGTGCAGCTTCGCGAGATAATCCTGCCTGAAAAAGTAAAAGAGCAGATTGAGCGCGTACAAATCGCCAAACAAGAGGCCGAGCGAACCAAGTACGAAGTAGAGCGCGCAAATCAAGAGGCGCTCAAAAAAGCAGCCCTCGCAGAGGGTACGGCAAAGGCCGCTATCATCGAAGCTCAGGGTCGCGCGGACGCCGCTAAGATCGAAGCCGACGCGCAAGCCTACGCAAACAAAGAGGTCGCAAAAAGCCTCGATCAAAATTTGCTAAATTTAAAGCAGATCGAGACGCAGGGTAAATTTAACGAGGCGCTACGCGAAAACAACGACGCGAAGATATTTTTAACGCCTGGCGGAGCGGTGCCGAATATCTGGGTAGATACGAAGGATAAGGCGAAGCAAAGCGCGATAACGCAATAACTTTTGCTTGAAGCGGCTC
>NZ_CALHXD010000162.1 GCF_938040115.1 uncultured Campylobacter sp.
CTTCCGGTGGCTACTGCGTTTGAAAACGAAGGACACATAAGCTCGACTAACCGCTCTGGCCAATGGAGAACAAAAGTCGTTGAGCCGCTTTACGAGAGTAAGGCCGACCACGAGGTCATGTTCTTATTTGCTAAAAAATTCGGCTTTTACGACGAGTACGTAAAAGGCATGAAGATGGCGACCGTAAACAACGAGCCAAAACAAGTTAAAGACGACTTCGTATGGCCTGACGACGCTACAAACGAGATAGCTCGCATGGGTAAATCTATCGGCTACACCGGTAGAACGGCCGAGATGTTTAGAAGACATCAGGCTAACTGGCAAAATTTCGACCCTGACACGCTAATGGGTATCGGCGGCGACGTAAAAGGCGAATACTACGGTAAGCCTTGGCCGGCATGGGACGAAAAACACCCTGGTACACCGATACTTTATGATATGAGCAAGTCTTACGCAGAGGGCGGTTGCGGATTTAGAAATCGTTTCGGCTTAGAGCATAACGGCGTTAGTCAGCTAGCTAGCGAGGATACGACTTTGGTAGGATCGGACGTAAAAGGCGGCTATCCGCAAATTACCAAAGAAAATATTGAAAAAGTCCTAGGCATAACCTTAACCGAAGAAGAAAAAAGACTGATGGGGGCTACTTGGAGTACGGATCACAGCGGACTTATCCTAGAAAAATGCCGCGAAAAAGGCGTAGTGCCGTTTGGTAACGCAAGGGCAAGAATGATCGTTTGGGAATTCCTAGATCCGATCCCTAAACACCGCGAGCCTATCCACTCTCCGCGCTGGGATTTGGTACAAAAATACCCGACTTTCGACGATCAGGCTAGAAACTTCCGCGTCGAGACGAAATATAAATCCGAGCAGCAAGCAAAAGACTGGAGCAAGGAATTCCCTATCGTATTTAGCACATTGCGCCTAGTAAACCTAAGCGGTGCTGGTATGATCGAGCGAACGAGCAAGTATCTAGCGGCGATCACGCCTGAGATGTTTGCTAACGTCCACCCTGAGCTTGCGCTAAAATACGGTATCCAAGACCGCGATATGATGTGGATCCACTCTCCGCAAGGCACTAAGATCAAGGTTCGTTGCTATCATACTCAGATGGTTACGCCGGATAGAATTTGTATGCCGTATAACTTTGCGGGCGTTATGCAAGGCGTGAGCCTAGAAGACCGCTATCCTGAGGGCACTAAGCCTTATACGATCGGCGAGAGCTTCAATACCGTAACAAACTACGGCTTTGACCCGGTTACTCAAATTTCGGAATTTAACGCCGGACTTTGCAGGATAGAAAAAGCTGACGGAGAGGGCTTTAACACCTTCTTCCACGAATACGGCGAAAATAGAGTCTAAGGAGTAAGAGATGGCAAGAATGAAATTTTTCGTAGATACCAACAGATGTATCAGCTGCTTTGGATGCCAGGTTGCTTGCTCTTCGGCTCACGAGCTCCCGGTGGGGCTCTACCGCCGCAAGGTCATCACGCTAAACGACGGTATAGAGGGTAAGGAAGTATCGACCACAATAGCCTGCCAACACTGCACCGACGCTCCTTGCGAGCAGGTGTGCCCGGTTGATTGTTTTTACATCAGAGCCGACGGTATCGTGCTTCACGATAAAAACAAATGCATCGGTTGCGGATACTGCCTATATGCGTGTCCGTTCGGCGCGCCGCAGTTTCCTAGAGACGGGGCGTTTGGCATCAAAGGCGCTATGGATAAGTGCACAATGTGCGCCGGAGGCCCTGAGGAGACGAACTCTCACGAGGAGCTTCATATGTACGGGCAAAACCGCATCTCAGAGGGCAAAGTCCCTATGTGTGCCGCCGTTTGCGCCACCAACGCGCTACTAGTAGGCGACGCCGCAGACGTGTCAAACGTATATCGCAAACGCGTTATGCTAAGACAAGCGGGCGCTACTATCTAACTCAAATTCGGGGGCGACTCGCTCCCGAATTTTCTTTCAAATTTTACCTCTTAAATTTACCCAAATTTCAAAGTCAGATCAATCTAATAATCAAAAAATATAGCTTGTTGATAAGATTGATACTTGATAGCCGTTTTTATTTTCGCTAAAGTTTTGAAATGGTAAAATGGCTGCGTAAAACATATTTTATCGGAGTTTTTTATGAGCAAATTTTTAAAATTTATACTCGCGCTTTTTATCCCTTTTATGCTAAATGCAGCCGATACCGACTACGGCCCTGAGATACAGAGCATAAAAGATTCGTTCGTAAGCATTATGCAGCAGTATAAAGAGGGCAAGATCGACGAGGCAAAAACCGCCACGCAAAATGCGTATTTTGGGCATTTCGAAAACATCGAAGCGGCGATCAGGGTAAATTTGGGGCAGAAAAAAGCCTACTCGATGGAGTCTAAATTCGGCAAAATCCGCAAAGCCATCATCGCTAAAAAATCCGTAGAAGAGATACAAGCGATAATGGACGAGCTAAACAAAGAGATGGATGAGGTTTTGCCTGTCATAAACACCGGTCACAAGCTAGTTGGCGAGTACTCCGATCCTAAAAACGCGGACGCCGCACAGACCGCTAAGGCTACTGAGGCTAGCCAAACTACGGCACAGCCCGCAAGTAGCGCCGCTATCGAACCGCACTGGCAGGTGGTTTATAACGACATAAAAACAGCCCTTAGCGCTGCCGCAGCAGCCTACGAAAAGGGCGACAAAGACGCCGCAAAGCAGCAGATAAGCAATAAAGCCAAATTTGAGCTTTACCGCAACACGAAGCTGGAAGAGGCCATTCGTAGATTTATAAACGGCGGTCAGAGTATCGACGGCGATATCCAAAAGCGAATGGGCTCGGCGATAATCGCGATAAACAACGATGTAGCCGCCGACGTACTAAAGTCAAATTTGAACGAGCTTGACGCGCTGATATACGAAAACGTAGCCAAGCTGCCTATAGAGTCTGGTTCGCTAGCTACTAACGTGGTTTTACCTGATAACGCCGAGGATGACGCGGCTACTGATTTTGCGCCCGTCGTTGCTAACATAAAGGCAAAAATCGCAGACTCGATCAAACTTTACGCCGCAAAAGACGTAGATAAAGCTATGAGCGATGCGCAGGATATTTACTTCGACGAGTTCGAAGGTAGCGGCATGGAAAACAAAGTAGGCGCGATAGACGTAGGCCTAAAAACTAAGATAGAAGGAAATTTCGGCGAAGTAGTCGCACTGATGAAGGCGGGTGTGAGCGTCGAGAGACTCCAGCAAGCAGCCGATAATCTGGGCGCAAATTTAGACGCCGCGCTAGAAAAAACAAGCGGCAGCAGCTCCCCTTGGGCGCTATTTGTTTACGCGCTTACTATCATACTTCGCGAGGGATTTGAGGCGCTCATCATCGTAGCGGCCGTCGTGGCGTATCTACTAAAAACCGGCAACGAAAAGCGCATGAGTATCGTTTACAGCTCGCTTGCCGTAGCGGTCGTGTTAAGCTTTGTTATGGCGTGGATTATGAATTTGATTTTTGCCGGCGCTGCAGGTCAAAAAAGAGAGGTGATGGAGGGCGCGGTGATGCTTATTGCCGTAGGACTGCTCTTTTACGTCGGTTTTTGGTTGCTCTCAAACGCAGGCGCAAAAAAATGGAGCAAATATATCCAAAGCCACGTCAGCGAGTCGATATCTGCAGGATCTGCTAAGGCGCTTTGGTGGACGGTGTTTTTAGCTGTTTTTAGAGAGGGTGCGGAGACCGTGCTTTTCTATCAGGCGCTGATTTTTGACGCTAAAGATAGCGCGGGCTACTCGATGATCGCGCTGGGATTTATAGTGGGGCTAGTCATCTTGCTCGTCACTTACTACGTGTTTAAAATTTTTGCTATAAAAATCCCGATCAAGCCGTTTTTCTTGTTCACTTCGGCGATCATTTTTTATATGTCGATCGTGTTTGTGGGCAAGGGGCTTATGGAGTTTGTCGAGGGTAAAATTTTCGTTCCGACCAAGATCGAAGGCTTCCCAACTATCGAGTGGCTGGGTATTTATCCGTATTACGAGAGCTTAGTACCGCAGACTATCATGGTAGCGGCGCTAATCATCGGCGTGATCATAATGAAAAAAAAGCAAGCCAAAGAGGCTTAAATTTGACGTTTCTAGCTTTCGCGGGTTGCCGCGAAGCTTAAAATAAATTTACAAACTAATCTAAAGGAGAAAACATGAACAAATTTGTTAAAACAGCTTTGGCATTTAGCCTTGCTGCTTCAGTAGCCTTAGCAGGCGAGTTTCCTATCGGCGATCCGGTAGAGATCAACGGTATGGAGATAGCTGCGGTTTATCTAGAGCCGATCGACATGGAGCCAAAGGGTATCGACCTAGCTCCTAGTAAAGCAGACATCCACCTAGAGGCCGACATCCACGCTATCGAGGGAAATAAAAACGGCTTTGCAGCCGGTGAGTGGATCCCTTATCTAAAAGTTAATTACGAGCTAAAAAACCTAGATAACGGCAAAGTTAAAAAAGGTACGTTTATGCCTATGGTCGCTCAAGACGGCCCTCACTACGGCGCTAACCTAAAAATGGATGCCGGCGTGGGCAACTACGAGCTAAAATTTCATATAGAAAATCCTGAAAAACAAGGCTTCGGTCGCCATGCGGACAAAGAAACGGGCGTAGGTAAATGGTTTGAGCCGTTCACCACGACTTATAAATTCCAATACACAGGCGCGCCTGCTAAATAGTTCGGGCTTAGAGCGGCTAAGTCCGCTCTAAATTTTATTCAAAATTCTCAAATTTTAGGGCTGATCATGTCTATATATTTCGTCCAAGTTATCTCATCGTTACTAGGATTTGTCTTTTTTGCAGCGTTAAACAACGACAAAAAGAGCCTAAAGGCGCTGTTTTTACCCTCGGTTTTGGGTATCGCAGTGGGCATAGTCGTTTTTAAGATCGCTAGACTCACGCTTCACGACGCCGGGGTGAAAATGGTGTTTGACGCGGCTACTTTGGTGTTTTTGCTAGTTAGCGCGCTTTGGATTTTTATCAAATTTAATCCTGCAAAGATGATAACGTTTTTCGCTCTCGGTGCGGGCTACGGCCTAACCTACGCTCACGCGGGCGCGAATTTTCCGGTATTTGCCGGCGAGCTACTCGATACGCAGTCTATCATCAGCCTATTTTTGATGATATTTGCGTTTTTGCTTTTGCTGATTTTGTTTTTCGTAGTTTCAAATTTAAAAGAGTGTCTCTGCAAGCACGTCTTATGGACGTTTTCGCTTCTTTCGCTTGCGGTTTTGATAGTGCAGGCTATTTCAAACACGGGGCTTGAGTTTATGCGAGCGGGCATGATACCTACGTATCCGTGGGCGCTCTCGCTCGTGGCTAAGGGCATTTATTATACGACGTTTGCGCAGTATTTTTTCATCTTTTTAGTTTTGGTTTTGGCGGTTATAAATTTCAAAAAACGCCCGGCTCCGCTCGTAAAATCAGTCGTGGGCTCGAACAAATTTAGATTTAACAACGCGGCTAGAAATTTCATGGCGGCAAACTCCAAAAGCAGCATAACTATCGTCGTCACGGCCCTTATTTTCGGGCTTTACTACGACCTGCACGCGTCTAAGCCGCCTGAGATCTCAGACCCTATCATTGTTGAGCCCGTAAATAACGAGTTTAAATTTGACGTGGCAGAGCTAGCCGACAACGAACTTCACCGCTACGCCTACATAAACGACGAGGGCAGGGAGATAAGGTTTTTCCTCTTAAACCGCTTCGCCGACCGCGCTTCGCCGACCATCGTCTTTGACGCATGCGCGATATGTGGCGATATGGGTTATATCAAAAAGGATACCGATCTCATCTGCATCTCGTGCAATGTACGCATTTTCTTGCCATCAGTTGGCAAAGAGGGCGGCTGCAACCCGATACCTATGCCTTTTGAATTTGACGGCAAATTCGTAACCGTAACGCTTGATACCATCCAAAGCGGTGCAAACTACTTCTCAAAAGTCGTCGAAAAAATGGTGCTAGATCCGGTAAGCCGCAAAAAAGTAAGCAACATCGGCTCGAAATCTTATTTATACTACAACAGGACGTATTTCTTTGAAAACGAAAAAACTCAGGCGGAATTTGAAGCCAACCCTGAAAAATACGTCGATATAAACGGGACTTTAAAATGAAAAATATGCAACTAAGGCTTATAAAAAGCTCGATCACCGGCTCAAAGGTGCAAAAAGGTATGGCCTTTATCACCATACTTTTGGCGACGGTTTTGATCGCTTGTATGCTAAATATCACGCTAAAAATCGGCGATCAGATCGCTAGTGAGCTGCGAGGCTACGGCTCAAACATCGTCGTCTTGCCAAAGGGCGAAGCGCTAGCTATCGAGATCGAGGGTAAAAACTTCACCCCACTAAAATCTCAAAACTACCTAAACGAAGAGGATTTGCATAAGGTAAAGGAAATTTTTTGGCGAAATAACATCGTGGCGTTTGCGCCGTTTTTAAACGGCGAGGTAAAGGACGCTAACGGCGAGAAATACCAAATCACGGGCACTTGGTTTGATAAATTTGCAAACGTGGCCGACGAGCCGGAGTTTAAAACGGGCGTAAAAACGTTATTTGGCTTTTGGGCGGTTGAGGGCAAATGGATAGAGGACGACGATACGCAAAACGTGCTCGTAGGCGAAAATTTAGCCGCGAAGCGAAATTTGAGCGTTGGCGGCGAGCTAAATTTAAACGGACGTAACGTAAAAATCGCAGGCGTGCTAAAAGGAGCCGGCGAAGAGAGCTATAAGATCGTAACCTCGCTAAAGCTAGCTCAGGAGCTCCTAAATAAGCCCGGACAGTACTCAAAAGCCGAGGTTTCGGCGATGACGATCCCGGAAAACGACCTCTCCGTAAAAGCTAGGCGAAATTTAGACAACCTAGATAGCGCCGAATACGATATGTGGTACTGCTCGGCCTATGTTAGCTCCATAGCCTATCAGATCGAGGAGAACTACGCGGGCGTCGCGGCAAAAGCGATGATGCAGGTAAGCGACGCTGAGAGTAATATCGTAAAAAAAATCCAAAGCCTAATGGGTATCGTTAGTGTTATCGCGCTTGCGGTCTCCTCTATCGGCATTACATCGCTGATGACTAGCGAAATTTACAGGCGTAAAAAAGAGATCGGCCTGCTAAAAGCCATAGGCGCGAGCAACTTTGAAATTTACGCTCTTTTTGCGAGCGAAAGCCTAGTCGTGGCGTTTTTCGCGGGCATTTTGGGAGCGTTTTTGGGTTACGCGCTAAGCTACATAATCGCTTACAGTATCTTTGGTTACGGCATCGGCATAGCGTGGATCGTGCTTCCGCTTAGTATCGCTTTTGCGCTTCTTATCTCGATCGCGGGCTCGCTCGTGCCGATGAGAAGCGTCGTTAAACTCTTGCCTGCGGAGGTGCTATATGATCGCAAATAAGGGCTTTTTTTATAACGTTATCTTTAAAAGCCTGCGCTTTGGCGCGGCTAGAGTGGGCGTCATCATCGTCTCTATCCTGCTTGGCGCGTGCGTGACGGCGGCCTTTGTAAACGTATATCTTGATATCGACTCAAAAGTAACGAAGGAGCTAAAAAGCTACGGCGCAAACGTGGTTTTTGCTCCCGCAGACCCGGTTAGCGACGAGGTAAACGAGGCTAAATTTAACGAAAAGATCGCCAAAATCCCAAGCGACAAGCTAATCGGACAGAGCGGATATCTTTTCACGCAGGTAAACATAGGTCCAACGACCGCGATCGCTATGGGCGTCAAATTTAGCGACCTAACTCGGGTTAAGCCGTTTTTGGAAGTCAAAGAAGGGCAGGGCATAACGCTTGATTTTGACGAGAGAAACGCACTAATCGGCACCGATCTAGCCAAACAAAGCGGATTTAAGGTTGGCGACACGATTGAAGTAAGGCAAATCGGCGCGAATGCGGGCGAAAAAGTAAAGATCCGCGGCATCGTGCAAGACGGCGACAAAGAGGACTCGCTACTCATCATCTCGCTGCCTCTAGCGCAAAAGATAGCAAACGAGCCAAATACGCTAAACTACGCCGAAGCCGTAGTGACGGGCAAATTTGACTACATCAGCGAGCTTGGCAAGAGCCTTAGCGACGAGCAAATTTCGGTTAAACCCGTGGCTAAAATTTCAAAATCAGAGGGCCTAATTTTGGATAAGATTAAGCTTTTAATGGCGCTTGTTAGCTTTGTCATCTTGCTCATCACTTCAATGTGCGTAAACACGACGCTAAGCGCGATTTTGTTCTCGCGCTCAAAGGAGATCGCGCTGCTTAGAGCGCTGGGAGCCAGCAAGAAAAACGTGTTAAATTTGTTCGGCGTCGAGACTTTCGTCACGGCTTTTGCGGCGGCTTTTGCGGGCGCGATTTTAGGCTACGGTTTGGCGCAAATTTTAGGCTACGCGATTTTTGATTCGAGCATCGATTTTAGATTTATGAGTATACCGATAGCGATGGTTATCTCGCTCGTTTTTGCGGGCGTGGCCTCGATCTATCCGATCAAACGGGCGCTAGAAAATAAGATGGCCGATATTTTAAGAGGAGAATAATATGCAGTACGCGATAAGATTAAACGGGATAGAGAAAAGATTCGGCGAAGTAAGAGCGCTAGAGAGCATTACCTTTGACGTAAACGCCGGCGAGTGGGTCAGCATAATGGGTCCAAGCGGTAGCGGCAAAAGTACGCTGGTAAATATACTCTCGCTGATGGATGAGCCAACCGCAGGCACGTACATGCTAGGCGGAGACGACGCTAGCAGGCTTAGCGACGAGGAGACGCTCAAATTTCGCCGCGAAAAGATCGGGCTGATATTTCAGCAGTTTCACCTCATCCCCTACCTAAACTGCGTCGAAAACGTGATGATAGCGCAGTACTATCACAGCAGCGTGGACGAAGAGGACGCTAAAAAGGCGCTCGAGCGCGTTGGACTGGGACATAGGCTAGATCACCGTCCGAGCCAGCTTAGCGGCGGCGAGCAGCAGCGTTTGTGCATCGCGCGTTCTCTCATCAACGATCCTGATATCTTGATAGCCGACGAGCCTACGGGAAACCTCGATGAAGCAAACGAGCGCGTAGTTTTGGAGCTGTTTCAAAAGCTGCGAAGCGAGGGCAAAACGATCCTTCTCATCACGCACAACCCTGATCTTGGGCAGTTTGGCGACAAGATCGTCTATCTAAGGCACGGCAAGATGGAAAATATCCACTACGTGAGCGACGGCGAGCGTGCGGAGGCATGCGAGAGGCTAGCAAGCGAGCCAAAGGGTCAAAGCGCCTTTGCGACGGTTTAAATTTGGGAGAGTTATGATAAAAAAATATATATTTTTAGTTTTTGCGGCGGTGATGATCGCGGGCTGCGGAAATAGCGGCTTTGATAAACACCACATTAGCCTAAACTCGCCAAAGGGCGTCGATACGCACTATTTTCCCGAGGGCAGGCGGCTTAAAACGGACGGCAAGCCCTATATGCTCTTTTTCTTCGGCACTTCTTGCG
Source organism: uncultured Campylobacter sp. (assembly GCF_938040115.1). Taxonomy (GTDB): domain Bacteria; phylum Campylobacterota; class Campylobacteria; order Campylobacterales; family Campylobacteraceae; genus Campylobacter_A. The sequence goes on from NZ_CALHXD010000162.1 coordinate 9,472, forward strand.
GCGCCTGCGTAGCGCAAGCTCCGATCGTAAATGAAATTTACTCCGAATTTAAGGACAAATTCGGCGTTTACGGGATATTTGGACCGAGCCTTGGCTTTGATAAAGATATCGACATGGTTAGGCAGCACCATATCGGCTACGACGTGATTAGCGATAAGGTTTCGGTTGATTATTTCAGCAAAGCAGTCGGCGGCGTGATGGGCGTGCCCGCGATATTCGTCTTTGACGGCGAGGGCAATCTCAAAAAGCGCTTCATCGGCCTCACGCCCAAAGCCACTCTAGAAAACGAGATCAAGCTGGTGTTATAAATTTACTCAAACGTAAAGATTTAGTAGTAAAATACGCTTAAATTTGATCCTAAATTTGACCCGTCTGCGTTAAATTTGCGGCGGTCAAATTTGAGCGAGGAGACCCGAAATGAAACTAAAAATTTTCTCTATTTTGCTATTTGCGATTTTTTTCGTAGGCTGCGGCGAACCCCGCACGCCCGAGCTTTACGCTAGAAGCACGGTGCCTATTTTTATCACTAACGGCGACATAAAAAAAGCCTCGCGCAGCGTCTATGTTTACTTTAAAAACTCCTGCGGCTACGCAAACACGCTAGAAAACACCGTGCGAAACAAGCTACTGCAAAACGGCTTTACGCAAAGCATGGATCAAAAGAGCGCCGATATCGTGATAATGGGCGATTTTGCGAGCTTACAACGCCTTGAGCGACGTGAACGCCCGCGTGCGTATATGAGCATGGGTTATGGTTTCGGTAGTTACGGATACAGGCGTAGCATGGGCTTTGGCATGCTTTTTGGCGATCCGTTTGACGATGATTTTTACGACAGGACGGATTATTATCTTTATAGAGCCTATATCAGCGTGATGATCCGCGCAAACGGCAGCGAGCAAAGGACAAATCTCGAGATCGAAAGCGGCCAGAATCTTTATTCGCCAAGTTATATAATCCCATACATAGAAGAAAAGGCAGCGACGCAGATACTCGGTTTTTTCTATCCTTAACGGCTTGTCTCGTGAGCGCTTTTGAGAGAGATTTTTGCTTTGTTGTACTCGCAACTGCAAGCAGAGGTCTAGCCTTGACTTAAAATTTCTGCACAACTCTCAAAATCATCTCACGATACTT
>NZ_CALHXD010000163.1 GCF_938040115.1 uncultured Campylobacter sp.
TTTATAAGCTCGTAAAAGACGGACAAACGACTTATTACGTTACAAATAAAGAGGCTGTTCCACATTTTAACTCTCATACCGGCACCGTCGTCATAGAGGGCGCAAAACCGGGCGACAAGGTTAAATTCGCAGGAGGCGCAGACTCGCTTACGCAGGCTCAAAACGAGGACGGGCTGCAAGCGGGCGCAAAGCAGTTTATCAAAGACGGCGACGATACTATCCTCTACGCTAACGGCAAAAACGCGGGCTTTAGCAACTCGGATGATTTAAAGATCGTATTTAAAGGCGTTAGCATCGATCCGACCGCAAAAGACGGAGCCTTTACGCTAAAGCAAAATATTTTAGCCGACGGCGCCATCAAGGCAACCGACGCGCAGGGCTTTACCAAGCTCTTTGACGACGCGCCTGCTCTTAAGCTAGACGGCACGGAAAACGTCTATAAAAAAGAGGGCAAATTTTACCAAGACGCGCAAGCTACCAAGCCTTTAGACGCGGATGCGCTAAACGTAAAGGCCGTTAAATTTGATAACGACGACGTCTATACCTTTAGGTCTGCGAAAAAATCGCAATCCAAAGACGCGGTAAAAGCCTACGACGAACAAAGCTTAAGCTCAAATTCGCAAAAAGGCGACGCGCTAAAAAGCGGCGATACGACTTACGAGTTTTTCGACAAAGGCAACGTCGCAAAGATATCAAGCGATGATTTTTCGTTTGAAAACGGCGCACAGTATCTAGGCTCGCTAAATTTAGACGGAGCCAAAAACATAACCAAAGAGTCGTTTTTATCCGGCAAGCTAGGAGACAAAATCCTACCTAACGCGCACTCAAACATAACTACTGTCGGAGTTAAATTCGAGCTCAAGCAAAACGGCGATATAAAATCTTTAGTCGCAAGCTTTGAAAAAGCTAAGGAGATATTAAGCGGCGCGCTAAAAGACAGGATCGCAGACGGCGCGGTAGAGCTTAGCAAAGATAGCGCGCTAACAAACGCTCAGCTACAAACGTTAGCTCAAAATGCCGCTAAATTTGCTAACGGTGCGGTAAAATCGGCCGTTTTAAGCGCGGCTGAGCTAACGTCGCTTAATAAAGAAGCTGCGGATAAAATCGTAAATTCGGCCGTAACTCTAACAGATAAAGACGCGTTTAACAAAGAGTCTCTAAAGGCTTTAGGCGCGTTTAGCGACAAGCTAAAAGACGGCGCGATAGCTAATACGCAAAAGCTAAGTGTGGCTGATTTTTACGAAATTTTCGGTAAAGGCTTTTTATCTAGCGACAAGCTATCAAGCTACAAGATCGCAGACGGCGCCCTAGAGATCGAAGATAGCGCGCATAATTTACAAAATGCGGTAGAAAACAGGCTTAATTATTTCGGCGAAAAGATAAAATCCATGAAAACCTCAGACGGCGCGGAGCTAAAAATCTCAGCCGCGAATTTCAATAAAATCGGCGCGGATAAATTTGACGCTAACGATAACATAAAACTAACGGGCGTTAGCTCAAACGATAAGGATGCCTTGCTAAGCGACAAGGTGGATAGCTTTGAAATCAACAAAACGCTAGAAGTAAGCGTAGACGAATACGCTAAATTTGCTGCTAAACTCGCTGGAAAAGGCAAATTTGATATCGCAGACGACTTTAAAAAAATCATGAAATTTTTAAAGACGGCGGACGTTTCAAAGATAGAAGCGCTAAATTTAAAAGATAAAAATATCGAACTTAGCGCGAGCGACGTGGAAGAGCTAGCTAAGCTTAACGATCTAAATTTGCATACTAAATACGGCACGCAAATCACGCTAAAGCAAAGCGCGCAAGAGCTAAACGCGGACGGTTCAAAGCTGTTAAAGGCCTTTGCGGGGCTGTCTTTTGGCGCAGGAAATACCAAAAAACAGATCGATGTGCAAGGAGACGGCGTTTTAGAGCTTGATAAAGATACGTTTGAAACTTTTAAATTTGCCGCAGACGACAATCTAAAAATAACAAACGTAACAGGCTCGGTCTACGCAAGCGACGCCAAAGAAACCTTTACCTTTAAGCAAGACGCGTCTAGAGTCGTTATAAATGCCTTATCTAACGGCGACAAGCTTGATTTCTCCAGGTTAGCTTCTAACGTAACGTCTATCGGCGATCTAAACGTTGCCGCAGACGCGCAAACGCAGCTACAAGACGGCAAAATTTACTACGTTAGCGGTATGTCGGCAGGCTTTGCGTCCGGGTTTGATAAGATTTTCGGCGAAGGCAAGGCGTTTTTAACCAAAGCCGCAGGCAACGAAAAATCTATAATCCTAGCTAAAACTTACAGCGGTTTTGAGATATATAAGGTCGAAAATAACGGCGATAACGTAATAACTAAGGATGAGGTAAAATATATAGGCTCTGTTAGCGTAAACCGCGACTTTAATCTTAGCGCGGATAATATCGTGCTAGCGGCCGCATCAAAAAGTCTTAGCGCGGCGCAGTTTGCGACCGAAGCGGCAAAAGGCGCCAGCGGGCTAAATTTGCTAGATACGGCGGAAAATATAAAGCAAAATTTGGCGAATTTAATCTCAAACAAAGACAAAATAGCAAGCATTAGCAGCAGCGACGATAAGCCTATAAATTTAACCGCCTCGCAGCTAGGCGAGCTAAAAGGCAAATTTGCCCCTAGCCAAACGCTAAAAATAAGCGAGGCGCTAAAGGACGGCAAAACAGCGAGCGCGGACGGAGGCAAATATATCTTTACTCTGGATAAAGACGAGAAAAACTGGCAGCTGGAGAAATTCGGCGCAGACGATAAGCTTGATTTTTCAAAGGTATTTGAGGGCAAGCAGCTAAGCACGGGCGAGTTTAACCTAAACGCAAACGGGCAAAAAGCAACGCTGCAAGACGGTAAAATATATAAAGCCGAGCTAAGCTTTACGCCGTCAAATCAAGGCGGCGGCGCAGATAGCGAGCTAAACGTGCTTAAAAAGGTGTTTGAAGAGTCGTTTGAAAAAGGCGCAAAAGCCCTGCTCATCGCTAAAAACCTCAAGCAAGAGGGCAACTCGTACTCCTATAACTACGTCTATAAGATCGAGGACGACGGCAACGGCAAGCTAGACCAGGGCGACATCAAGCTGCTAGGCGTCGTAAATACGAATAACGGCTTTCAAAACAACTACGACATAACCGCGGCTAACGCGGAGCTGTAGTTTTGCGATGAAATTTAGTCGGCCGAGTCGGTCGGCTAAATTTAATTTACGCTTTAACCCAAAATAAAGCGCTTGGCCGCAATTATTGATTTTACGTATATTTTTAACCACAATGCTTCGCTTTTAAAATTTACCGAAAATTTTAAAATAAAACAAATTTAAAGCGTCAAAATGAAAAAAATCTGCTTTCTTTGGCTGTAGCGGCGAGCTTGTCGCAGGTCTTCTATGCGGCGCAACCCGTGCAAATGCAAACAAGCGCGCAGATCAAATATATCGGTACGGGCAGCAATCTTCATCCGCAGCCTTGTCAAACTAAACGCGAATGAACGCAGACGGACGGCTATGGATATATTTCGCGTCAAGAACGGCAAGACCCTCTAGCGCCAAGATATCATCCAAGACATACCCAAAAAGCTAAAACGACGATACTATGTTTTAATTTTAGCCTGTTTTAGGGCTAAATCATCCGCAAAATTCGTAAAACTAAAATCCAAATTTAGCCGCCGAGTCGCCGAAAAAGCGAGCAAAATTTAAACGAGATTTAAGACGAACGTTTTGCGCTAAATGCGAATTTAAGCTGTCTTTGTCTGATTTTCGCCTCCTGCCAAATTTAGCCTTAGGCTCAAACTCTCCCCGCCGTTTCTAAAACCACGCTTTTTAGTAAATTTACGCCGTTAGCGATATCGCTCCAGCTAGAAAATTCCGCCGGATTGTGGCTGATGCCGTCTTTGGACGGGATGAAAATCATCGCCGTCGGACAAAGTGCGCTCATATGCATAGCATCGTGCCCTGCGCCGCTTGGCATAATTTCAAAGCCAAGCCCAAGGGCCGCGGCTTTTTGGGCGATGAGATCGATGAGTCGGCCGTCCAGCGCGCACGGCTCGTCAAAGGCTAGCTGCTTGATCTCGCATTTGGCGCCGCGCTGTGATTCGATGCGCGAGATTTCGCCCATGATTTGCTCGTATGCCGCTTCGCGCGTGCGCAGGTCGATGCCGCGCAGGTCGATTAGTAGCGTTGTCTCGCCCGGCACGACGTTCATGACGCCCGGTTTTACCGTGCAGTTGCCCACAGTCGCTACCACGCCGTTTGCCGCATTTTCGCGCGCGACGTGCTCGACGGCCAGCACTATCTGCGCTGCTGCGCAAAGCGCATCGTGACGGTATTTCATTGCTGTAGTGCCGGAGTGCTGAGCTTGGCCCTGCACGCGCACGCTAAATCTATGCGGCGCAGCGATGGCGCTCACCACGCCGATTTGGATGTTTTCGTTATCTAGTAGCGGCCCTTGCTCGATGTGTAGCTCGAAAAAGCTCTCGTAGTTTGGCGTCAAATTTTTAGCCTTTTCGATGCTAGCTAGATCGATGCCAAACTCAGCAAAGATCTCGCCGATAGCGCGCCCTTGAAAATCGCGCACGTCTTTTAGTTTTTCAAAACCTAGCTTGCCGCACATTACCTTGCTGCCAAGCGTCGCGATGTTAAATCTGCTTGATTCCTCACACTCAAAGACGACTAACTCGAGAGGTCTGCGCGTTTGCACGCCTTCGTCGTTTAGCGATCTAATCAGCTCCAGTCCGCCAAGGACGCCTAGAATCCCGTCAAATTCGCCGCCGTTTATCACGGTGTCTAGATGCGAGCCAAACGCTACCGCCGGCAGCTCGGGCTCGGTGCCTCCGCGCCTAGCAAAGATATTTCCGATCGCGTCTATACGTACTTTTAGCCCCGCCTCCTTACAGCGCGCGATAAATAGCTCTCTAGCGGCCTTATCCTCGCGCGTGTAGGCTAGGCGGCTCATCCCGCCGCCAAAGCTCTCGTCGTTTACGGCGTTTATCTCGCTAAAAAGCGCCTTAAGTCTATCTAAATTTATACTCATCGCCCATCCTTCGTATTTAAAATTTACTAAATTCTAGCCAAGAAGCATTAAATTTATACTTTAATATTTTTATTTAATACAATGTTTAATTTTTGGATTTTAGATAATGTTTGATATATAAGAACTAACAAACGCTAACGTTAGTTTTATTAAAATTTAGCGCTAAAATCGGCTTTTGAATATAGAATTTACAAACAAATTGCCCGGTTTGAGATTTAAATTTGCAGAAAATATGATGGTCAAATTTAAACAAAAGCAGTGGTTTTTGAGAGGAGCGGTTGGCAACATAAATTTGCCACCTAAAAATCTTTGGCTCGTAGCGTGTTTGCTGGCGAGCCAAAGTTAAATTTGCCTGCTTAAACTAGCTGTGCACCCGCGCCTTTTACGACCTCACCGATAACGTAGCCGCCCGAGTTTGCCAGCACGAACTCTGCGTTTTCTTTCGGCGCTACAACGATCATACCAACGCCCATGTTAAATGTCCTCATCATCTCGGCAGGCTCTACCTTTTGCGCTATGACTTTAAAGATTTCAGGCGTGCGGATCGCTGCATGCTCGATCTTCGCGCCCAGCCCCTCTGGAAATACGCGCGGCAGATTTTCCACGATACCGCCGCCTGTGATATGCGCGAGCGCGTGGATTTTGTCTTTTAAATTTAAAAAGTCGCCGACGTAAATCCTAGTCGGCTCCAAAAGAACATCGATGAGCGCGCGACCGTCCACTTTATCGTCAAATTTTAGCCCCATCTCTGCGACTACTTTGCGCGCGAGCGAGAAGCCGTTTGAGTGCAGTCCACTGCTAGGAAGCGCGATGAGTACGTCGCCCTCACGTACGAACTTGCTGCGGTCGATCTCGTCTTCTTCGGCGATACCCACTGCAAAGCCTGCAAGGTCGAAGTCGCCTTTCTCATACATCGATGGCATCTCTGCCGTTTCGCCGCCGATAAGCGCGCAGCGCGCGAGTTTGCAGCCCTCGGCGATACTTTTTACGACCTCTTTGGCATCTGCGATTTCAAGCTTTGCAGTCGCGTAGTAGTCGAGGAAAAATAGCGGCTCGGCGAAGTTGCAGATGAGGTCGTTTACGCACATCGCGACGAGATCTTGGCCTACGCCCTCAAATTTACGCGCGTCGATCGCGAGTCGCAGCTTTGTGCCCACGCCGTCGGTGGCGCCCAGGATAGCGGGCTTTTTGTAGCCTGCGGGCAGTCTCACCGCACCGCTAAACGAGCCGATACCGCCCAAAACGTGCGGAGTTTGCGTGGCTTTGACGAACGGTTTTATCGCGTTTACGAACTCATTTCCCGCGTCTATATCGACGCCTGCGTCTTTGTAGCTTATCATTTTTGGCCTTTATTGAAATTTGATTAATTTTAGCCAAAAATTGCTAAAATCGGAGTAAAAAATCGGAGGCAAAATGCCGCAATTTAAACACGCAATCGTCATCACGGGTAGCATCGGCAGCGGCAAAAGCACGGTTTGCGAGACACTTCGCGAGCGAGGATTTGAGATCATCGACGCCGATAGGATTTCACATTGCGTCTTGGATCGCTGCGCCGCACAGGTGGCTGAAATTTTCGGCGCGCAGTACGTTGTGCAAAAAGACGTACAGGCCGAAAATTTGGGCTTGCACGCGGAATTTGACAATAGTAGAGATGAGGAAAATTTGACCGATTCCCGCGCTTTTGTGGACCGAAAAAAACTAGGCGAGCTGGTGTTTAAAAACCCGGCGGAGCTTGCAAAGCTTGAAGCGTTGCTGCATCCAAAGATAACGGCTGAAATTTTATCGCAGGCACAGGCTTTGGAGGCGAAAGGAAAGCTCTATTTCGTCGATATTCCGCTGTTTTTCGAGGGCAAAAGATATGAGTTTTTTGATAAAGTGGCGGTCGTTTATGCGCCTAAAGATACGCTGATCGCGCGCGTGGTGAAGCGAAACGGACTTAGCTACGACGCCGCAAAGTACCGCGTGGAGCTACAAATAGATATCGAACAAAAGCGCACTATGGCGAATTTTGTTATAGATAATAGCGGTGATTTGCAAAATTTAAGAGATGAAACCGGGTCTTTTTTGGAAAAAATAGCTTAACTTGTTATGACACGGCATTTTATGCTATTTGAACACTGCTTTAGTCACTTGGCAGCGGCAGTTTGGCGTCATATCTAGCCCTGCTACTACTTGTGACGCAAACTACGTTGATTATTTTAGTTTATTTGCAGTCTTTGCTTTCAAGTTTTATCCGAATCAGCTCTTTGTTCTTTATATAATAAACAAAATCGACGCCGTCGGCTATATCGCGCACGGCCTTTAACCGCATATCTTCGCAAAATTCTTTTTTGAGTTCCTTTGTTTGCTCGTCTTTTAGCTCGGCTATATCTTTATCATTTAGCGCGTTTTCACCCATTTCTAGCCCTTTTCCAAGTGCATATTGATAAATGATGCGACGATTTTCACAGCTGATTTTTTCGAGCGTATTTATCTCATCTATTTTTCTCGGAAGACCTGAATTTAGCCGTATCAGCATTTCTTGTACATTTGACGCTTCGCATAGATTTTCTTTCATTTGTTCTTTTGCGTATTCTACTTTACTGCCTATAAAAACTTCTACGCCGATCCAGATCGCGACGGCTATGCCTAAGATAATAAATAAAAATTTGTTGAGTTTGTTTAAGTTTTGATTTAGTTTTTGTATGTCCATTTTTACTCCTTAAATTTGAGGCGGTATTTTATCGGAAAAAACGAAAAAAAAATTAAAATTTGAAGTGAAATTTGTTTTATTGAGATCAGAGAAAGACGATAAATTTTTAAATGAGCCAAAAATATAGAGAAAAGGAGCGGGAAACCGCCCCTGGGTATTATAAAGCAGCCTTTGCTTTTGAAGCTAGCTCGCTGAAAGCTTTTGCGTCATTCATAGCTAGATCGGCTAAGATTTTTCTATCAAGCTCGATATTTGCTTTTTTAAGTCCCGCGATAAAGCGCGAATAGCTAATGTCGTTTAGGCGGCACGCAGCATTTATGCGTACTATCCACAAGCGGCGGAAGTCGCGTTTCTTGCGGCGTCTGTCGCGGTATGCATAGACCAAACTTCTTTCTAATTGCTCTTTAGCTTTTCTAAAGTGTTTGTGTCTAGCGCTGAAAAAACCTCTAGCTAGTTTTAAAACTTTTTTATGGCGTCTTCTTCTAACTACGCCTGTTTTTACTCTTGCCATATTTATCCTTTACAAATCGGCGCTCACTGAGTGAGTCTTGCCCCAAATTTGGGGGAGTTTGGAATGACTTTTCGTCAAAAACTTAAATTCCGAGCATCGCTTTGACGCTTGCGACGTTTGTGCTGTCTACGTATTGAGGCGAGCGTAAATCTCTCTTGCGGTTGCGAGATTTTTTAGTCAAAATGTGGCTTCTAAAAGCAGAGCCTCTTTTGATCTTGTTTTTGCCCACTTTAAAACGTTTAGCAGCGCCGCGAACTGTCTTCATCTTAGGCATACTAATCCTTTTAAAATTTCTTTTACGCCTTACGCGTAAGAGTGGGATTATACCCAAAATTCCTTTAAGAAATTTAAATTTGACAGTGCGCGCGATAAAATACAAAACAAATTTACAATACAATCTTGAAAGTAGCTTAAATTTTAGATTTAATTAATATTTTTAGTCCTATAATTTCACTTAGATTTATTATCTCAAATCAAGGAGTAACGATGAAGATAAAGTTTCTCGCCTCTGCGGCGGTAATAAGCGCGATGTTTTGCGCAAACGCGCTAGCTTGCACGACTATTTTGGTTAGAGAAGGAGCCTCTGACGACGGCTCGATGCTGATAGCAAGGAGTGCCGATAGCAAGGCGATAAAGGCGCAGGTATTTTTGATACATCCAAAAAAATCCAATCAAAAAGGCGTCCATAGCTCAAAGGCGCATGACGGGGCAAATGATTTTACCTATCCACTGCCAAAAGAGGGCATGAGGTATACGACGATAGCAAACTCCCACACCAAGCTTCACGGCGCTGTCGGCTACAATGACGCGGGCGTGGGCATCAGCGGCACCGAGACCATCTACGCTAAAGACGAACTGCTAAAAATCGATCCGTATAACGAAGCGACGGGCATCACGGAGGACGATATCCCCGACGTCTTGCTACCTAGGATGAAAAGCGCGGCCGAGGGCGTAAAACTGCTCGGCGAGATCGTGGAAACTACGGGTGCGGGAGAGGGTTTTGGCGTAGTGTTTGTGGATAAAAACGAGCTTTGGTACTTTGAAACGGGCACCGGTCATCACTGGATGGCGGTTAAACTACCTAAAGACGAATACTTTGTCTCTGCAAACCAAGGCAGACTACAAAACTACAAAGAAAACGATCCAAATTTCATGGGGTCAAAAAATTTAATCAAATTTGCCGAGGATAACGGCGCCTACGATCCGGCAAAAGACGGCGAATTTCAGTTTACCAAAGCCTACACCAGAGACGATGAGAGAGATATGACCTACAACTATCCGCGCGTTTGCTGGGTACAGCAGATGTTTAATCCCGAGCTAAAAGATAAGCAGACCCTTAACGGCGGCAACTATCCGGTATTTTTAAAACCGGCTAAAAAGCTAAGCGTGCAGGATCTAAAAAATGCTCTTAGATCCCACTACGACGGCACTGCGTACGATAACTACGCGAGCAAAGACGAAAATCAAAAAAATATCTACCGCGCCGTTAGCGTCTTTAGAACCTACGAGTCGCACGTCATGCAGGTGCGCCCGTGGCTACCGCAAGAGATCGGCAGAGTGACCTACGTGGCGCTTGGTATGTCGGAGCTTGGCGTTTATTTGCCGTATTATTATGGCCTCGATAAATTTATCGACGGCTACGACAAGGGCTCGTATAAAGCCGACGACGAGTCGATTTATTGGACGTATAGAAAGCTACAAACCCTCGTGATGATGGACTATGATAAGTATTCGCCGGTCGTAAAAAAGGCCTACAAGGAGTTTGAGGACGCGCTCGCGGTCAAACAGGCTAAATTTGAAGACGAATACGTCAAACTCTACAAAAAAGACAAAGCCAAAGCAAACAAGCTGCTAAACGAATTTTCGATAAATATGATGAAGGAAGCCAAGGCTTTAACGCAAAATTTGACTAATGAAATCTTCACGATGCTAACCGATGACACCGACGCCAAGCTAAAATCGCTAAATAAAGGCAAAAAAGACTAGGCAAATTTAAGAGGCGGGCTGCGGCCTGCCTCAAATTAGCTGGAATTTGATAAAAACTTCTTGATTTATTTTTTAAAAATCTTTATAATACGGCTCAAATTTGACCCCAAAAGGATGAGCTTAATGCCTTGCCCCATGCCTGAGACTCTTTAATCTTAGCAAAAAAACCGCAAACGACTTTAAAAAAACAGCCAAATTTTTAAATAATTTCACGTTTTTAAACATTAATATAAATTTATTTCTATCGCCGCGCAGGGCGCATTGTAATTGCATTTTTAAAAACAAAGCGAAGCAGCATCTGAAATTTGGGCGAAATTTGTTTAGCAGGGTTTTTTATAAATTTTATTTTAGTTTGAGAAAAAGCGGTTGCCATCCGCCGTTTCTAAGCTCGCTCTTTTGAGCGACTTTGAA
>NZ_CALHXD010000164.1 GCF_938040115.1 uncultured Campylobacter sp.
AAAGCGAGGTAAATTTGGCTCTTTCTCGTCTAAAAGAGGCGGGTTATGAGAGCTCGGTAGTCGTAGGCATAGCTAAAAAACGCGGCGAATACGGCATAAATTTACGGTAGCCGAGCTTTAAATTTAAACGCGCAAATTTAATCAAATTTGACGGGCTTAAATTCGGTCAAATTTGAAATAAAAGTTTAAACGGCAAGCCTATCAAATTTATTTATAGAAATCAGCAAAAGTCGCTGAGCCTATAAATTTAGTCAAATTTGAGCCGTCTAAAATACAAAAAAAGCTAAAATTCTTAAAAATGAAATTTAACTAAAATAAAAAATCATAGCAAAATAAAACAGCAAATTTACGCGTAATCCCGCGTATAAAAATCTGCAAATTTTACTATTTTTTCGTGAGCCAAACCTGCTAAATTTCCAAAAAACTCCTCCCCAATTTTTAAAGCAATCTGCAACATATTATCAAAAATATTCCGTATTTTAAGCGAAAATATAAAAGAATTAAATTAAAACCACAATCTAATCTTAACGAAATAAAGGAGATAAAATGGAATTTTTATCGTTTCTCTTTCTGGCTATAGCCGTTTTTATAGCTTGGAAAAAGCCTAAAAAAGAGGGCTTAGCGTTTGGCGCATTTGCCGTGGGAACGGCGATTTGCTTTATCATGTTTTTCATCGCCAGCTGGACGTCCCTGCTGCCTTACGCGGCGTACTAGGGGGGCAGATGAGCCTTTTTAACGAGAAAAATTTCGACTTTATCATGGCCACCGCGGTCTTGCTCGTGCTTGCCATCCCCGTCGGTATCGCAAATATCTATCTTGGCTACGTCATCGGCGAGGGGCCTTGCACGCTTTGCTGGTGGGAGCGTATCGGCATGGTAGTGGTAGGCGTCGCGGGCATCTTGATACTGCGCTACGGGCTAAAGGCGCGCTACATAGCCGCCGTGCTTTTTGGCGCTGCGTACGGTATTTTTATGACGCTAAGGCACGCGAGCTTTAGTTTATATAGAGACGTAGGCATGGGCTTTGGCGGCGATATATTCGGCGCGCATACCTATACGTGGGGCATTTTAGTGTACTGGGTCGTGGTTGTAGCGATGGGGCTTATGATGCTTTTTGCCAAAGATAAGGTCGTCTCTGGCGATATCTCGCGCTCGGACACTAGGATCAAGCCTCTTAGCGCATATTCTAAATTTGTTATCGCATTAAGCCTCTTTGTGATCCTATCAAATGCCGTTCAGGCGCTCATCTCGGCAGGCATCCCTCCCTATAGTGGCAAGGGCGATCCTGAGCGTATCAGCCTAAACAACACTTGGACGTCAGGCGTTTGGAAAAGGTTCGAAAAGCCGTTTTCATTTGTCGGCGCAAACGTCGTCGAGGATCCGTTTATAGCGGGCGAACCTAAAGATATAAGCGTCAAATTTAACTCCGATCCAAGTGCCGGTGCATTCGCGGACGTGAAGCCCGCGCTTAGCGTGAAAAACAGCTTCCCGCTTCCTTTTGAGACAAAGGGGATTTTTGGCAAAGGCGTAACGAGCGGACTTGCGTATAACGCTAAAAACGATACTTTTGGCATCTCAAACACCGAAGGCGGAGTTTATTTTACGGATGCGAATTTTAAAGAGATCGCTCACGCTATCATCGACAAGCCAAACGGCCGCAATATCAAAAAAGCCGTCGCATCGACTTTCGTCGGCGATATGCTGGTGACTACAGGCTTTAACAAAATAACATTCGCCGTTAAACCTGCCCAAAATGTGGACGCGTATCACGAGTGGAGATATTTTAGAGAGAACAGCGGCGGACTCGAGTCTGCGTGGAAATTTGACCGCCCGGCGCTTTTAACGATAAGAGCGAAAAAACAATACGTCCTAACGCTCGCAAAAGACCCGCAAAGCACCTATATGTATATGATCACGGTGCCAAACGAGCGCGCTAAGAACTTGATCCTCATCAAAGTCGATAGCAAGGACAAGATGCTAAGCGGAGAAACTATCGTGACATCAGCCCTCGCGCTAAAAGATAAACGCGATCTAAAGGACTACTACGTCACGGCTGGCGATATCGCGGGCGGTAAGTTTTTGGTCTACTCCAAAAACTACAACACCTTGCTCGTGATCGACCTTGCGGAGGCGAAGGTGATTGACGCCTACGCGATGCCGCAAATAGGCGATATCTCAGGCATGGCGATAAAGAGCGGTAGCATCTACGCTCTAGCTCATAAAGATGGCAAAGTAAACGTCGTAGAGCTAAACAATCCTCTGGGCGAGCAAATTTAACCCCCGACTAAGGCAAATTCGTCCGTTTTGCGCGGGCAAGTTTGCCTCTATCCTAAATCCTCTTTAAGCTTAAATTCGGTCAAATTTTATATAATTTGGCGTAACCATAAAAACCAAAGGAGCGAAAATGAATTTTTTAGAATCGATGAAATTTCGTCATGCATGCAAGATCTTTGACGAAAGCAAGAAAATCAGCGTGGGCGAATTTGACTTTATCTTGGAGGCGGGCAGGCTAAGTCCTAGCTCGGTTGGGCTAGAGCAGTGGGACTTCGTCGTCGTGCAAAACGAGCAGCTCAGGCAAAAGATCCGCGAAGCCTCGTGGAATCAAGTGCAAGTCACCTCTTGCTCGCATTTGCTAGTTATCCTTGCTAAAGTCGCTGAGGTAAAAAGCGTAGGCGAATACGTGGAAAAAATGATCGATCGCCGCGGAGACAAGGCGCCCGAGGTGATCGCTGCGAGGAA
>NZ_CALHXD010000165.1 GCF_938040115.1 uncultured Campylobacter sp.
AAAATTTAGCGTAGGCTGGACAAGTAGTCCGCCGAGCTAAATTTTAGCAAGCTCCGCAAAAAGCACTCAAAAGACGAGCCGCAAATCAGAATCAATAACTCAAAAATTCTATTATTTTCTCTTCACACTCCCCGACGCTGCCGCTAAATTTACTCTCAAACTGCGATCGGTTAAACGTCCGCTGACGCTTGGCTAGCTGCGCCGTGTGCGTGCAGATGAGTTCCTCCAGCTCGGCCTCGGTTTTGATCTCGCCTCGCAAAAACTCGCCGCACTCTTTTAGACCGACCGAGTTTAGCGGCTTTGGTCGCTGCGGATATCTCGCAAACAGCTCCCGCGCCTCGTCTAGCAAACCCTGCTCAAACATCGCTCGCGTGCGTTCCTTCATGCGTCTTCTTAGCTCGTCCCTATCCCAGCTAAGCTCGAAAATCTCCAAATTTGACGCGACGGGGGCCAGGGTATTTTCACGCAGATACGCGCTCACGGCATCATCCCGCCCGCTAGAGCGCAAAAACGAGTGGATATCAAACCACTTTTGCAGACGGTAGGTGTCGTTTGCGCTAAATTTGGCGGCAAATTCGGGATCGAGGCTTGAAACGAGCTCGTAAATTTGAGCGTTGCTTAGGCCGCTCTCTACGCGCTCAAATTTAGGCGTGAGACCCGATAGCAGCGCCTTTAGATAAAATCCGCTGCCGCCGGTTATAAATAAATTTTTACCGTTTTTTTGCGCAAATTCGCGAGCCGTTTTATAAACATCAAAAAACATACCGACGTCAAAATGTTCGTCGGGCATCAGCAAATTTACCCCAAAATGCGGCACCGAGGCTAGCTCGTCCGCGCTGGGCTTAGCGCTTGCGATATCGATAAATTTATAAACGCAAAGCGAATCAAGACTCAAAATCACTCCGTTAAATTCGCTTGCTAGCTTTAGAGCGAGCGCCGTTTTTCCGCTAGCGGTGGTGCCGATGATGGCGAGTTCTTTCATAAAAATGCCTTAAAATTCGTAAATCTGCTCAAATTTTATCACAATTTACGCTTTTATAAGATAAAATAAAGCAAAAATTTTAGGAAGATTATGCAAAAATTTATAAATATTTTAAAAGATATTAACGAACTAATCGTCTTTAAGCATTCTATTTTCGCGCTACCTTTTATCTTTACCGCGATGATAACGGCGAGCGCGCAGGCAAACGGCACGGCTTGGTTTGGCTGGAAGTTGCTTATTTTAGGCGTTCTTTGCGCGGTTTCGGCGCGAAATTTCGCGATGGCTTTTAACCGCTACAAGGACGAGGACATCGACAAACTAAACCCGCGCACGGCAAATCGCCCAAGCGTGGACGGGCGTATCGGCAGGACGAATTTGCAAATTTTTATCGCGGCAAACGCCACCATCTTCGTGCTCGTCGCCTATCTCGTAAACGAGCTTGCGTTTTGGCTAAGTTTTCCGATCCTAGCGGTGCTCGGCGGATATTCGCTTTTTAAGCGTTTTAGCGAGCTAGCGCACCTAGTCCTTGGCCTCTCGCTGGGGCTTGCGCCAATCGCTGGGGCCGTCGCGGTTACTGGCGAGATACCGCTTTTTAGCATGCTGCTCTGCCTTGGCGTGATGTTTTGGGTGGCGGGATTTGACCTGCTTTATTCGCTTCAGGATATCGAATTTGACCGCGAGCACGGGCTTTTTAGCATACCTAGCGTTTACGGCGAAAAGGCTACGATGTTTATCTCGGCGATCTTTCACGCCACGGCCGTGATCTTTTGGCTGCTTTTTGCGTGGGCCGGAGGGCTTGGCGCGGCGGCCTTTGCGGGCATTTTGCTTTGCGGGGGCGTCCTAATAGCCGAGCACCGCATCGTTAGGCGGGATTTTAGCAAGATAGATCGCGCGTTTTTCACGCTAAACGGTTATCTTGGCATACTTTTTTTTGTTTTCGTTTGGGCTAGCTTATGAGACTGGTCCCGGCAAATTTAGACATAGTTTTTGAGGAAGTGGGCGAGCGCGAGAGCGAGTTTTTGCGCGAATTCGATAAGCTAAGCGGAAACGAAGACGATCCGCTGGGAGCATGGATAAAGCGCGCCAAAGCAAAGGGCGACACGAAGGAAAGCGATCAGGTGATACTGACGCTACTGATCGAGCTTCACCGTAAATTTGACGAGCTAAACGCCTACATAAAAAATGAAAAATTTATAAAGCTCGAGCTTGCTCAATCTAGCGCGCTTGACGGGATAAATTTTGAAAATTTTAGGATAAAAGAGGCTAAATTTAAAGAAGGCGCCAAGTACTACGGACGCATTTTTATGCCTATTTTCCCAAAGCGAGACGTGGCGATATTTTTTGAGGCGCTAGATGAGAAAACCGCCAAAATCACGCGCATAAACGAGAGCGACGAGAGCGACTACAACGGCTACGTGACAGCCAGAGAGCGCGCTATGATAAGAGAACTAAAGGAGATGAACGATGAGTAACGATTTGATAATATTTGTCATTTTCGGGCTGATTTTAACGGTGCTTTTCGTGCTGGTTTTTATAAAAGATTTAGAGGCCTCGAGAAAATTTTCAAGATACGAAAAAGCTATCGAAAGCCTGATACAAGAGCTTCACGCCGTAAAAAAACAGGTTGCGAATTTTAATCAAAACAGCGAACCGGCCGAATTTGACGTAGTGCAGCTAGAAAGCAACCTCGAACAGCGTCTAAATGAAAAAATAAATCAAAAAATAACTCCGATAATAAACACCCTCCAAGGCATCGAAAGCTCGATAGATAGCTTCCAAAGCCAACAACAAGATAGGCTATTTACGCTTGAAGAGCGCACAAAAAGCATTAGCAAGATCTCCGCTCCAAACGGCGAAGACGACGAAAAGCGCATAGTGCAGATGTATAGCGAAGGCAAAAGCGTCGAAAGTATCGCAAAAGAGCTGTGCGTGGGTGTGGGCAAGGTCGAGCTGACGCTAAAATTGCGGGAGCTGATATAGTGTTAAAACTCGGGCGCGAAATATAAAAAAATAACATTATTTTCATACGCGAATTTTAAAAAATTTTAAAGCTTAACTTCCTATAATGCCTTTTAACCAAATCAAAAACAATTCTTTTTGATAAAATTAAGGGCGAAAAATGTTAATAGACGGACACGGAAGAACTGTTGATTATCTGCGTATTTCTGTCACGCAAAGATGTAACTTTAGATGCAAATACTGCATGCCTAAAACTCCGTTTAGCTGGGAGCCGAAGGAAAATTTACTGAGCTTTGAGGAGTTGTTTTTATTTGTCAAAGTCTGCCTAGACGAAGGCGTAAAAAAAATCCGCATAACCGGCGGCGAACCGCTACTACGTAAGGACTTGGACAAATTTATCGCGATGATAAACGAGCACAGCCCGGACGTCGATCTAGCCATCACGACAAACGGCTTTATGCTCAAACACTACGCAAAAGCCCTAAAAAACGCGGGTTTAAAGCGCATAAATATGTCGCTTGATAGCCTAAAAACCGAAAAGGCCAAATTTCTCGCGCAAAAAAGCGTTTTACACGAGGTTTTAGCGGGCCTTGACGCGGCGCTTGAAGCCGGGCTAAAAGTCAAGCTAAACACCGTCGCGCTAAGAGGCGTAAACGACGACGAGATCGTCTCTTTGCTAGAGTTTGCGCGCTCCATGGGTTGTCAGATTCGCTTTATAGAGTATATGGAAAACATACACGCAACGGACGAGCTAAAAGGCATGAAATCGGCTGAAATTTTAGACGTTATCGCAAAAAAATATCGCTTTGAAGCGGCCGAAAAAATCCCGACGGGTCCAGCCAGCATCTACCGACTAGAGGACGGCTATACCTTTGGCGTCATCGACCCGCACAAACACGACTTTTGCGAGAGCTGCAACCGCATCCGCCTCACGGCCGAGGGACATCTCATTCCGTGCCTATACTTCGAGGATGCGATGAGCATAAAAGATGCCGTAAGAAAGGGCGATATCGCGGGCGCTAGCGAGATCCTGCGCCAAGTACTGCAAAATAAACCTAAAGAGAACAAATGGGCGATCGGCGCTCAAAACGAGACCTCAAGCCGCGCCTTTTACCAAACGGGCGGCTGAAATCAGGGCTAAATTTACACCGATTTTGACGTAAATTTGGCCCGTTTTTTTATCAAATTTAACCGCGCTTGATTTTTTCTATTTTTATCCATAAATTTACCGCCGTTTTTTATCAAAACCCGCTCAAATTTGACGTAAAATCCACCTAACTCCATAAAACTACTCTTTAAATTTTGCTATAATCGACTAAAATTAAAAGGCGAAATTTGAGTTTAAACCTAGTCGAGAGTTTTCTAAGCATTCAAGGCGAAGGCGCAAGTGGCGGCCGTTTGGCGATTTTTTTGCGTTTTGCTGGCTGCAATCTAAACTGCGCGGGCTTTGGAGTGCGCGCCGTCTCGCCCAAAACCGGCGAAACGCTAGTTGGCTGCGACACGATCCGCGCGGTTTTTACGGGACATTTTTCGTATCAAAAAATCACCCGCACCGACGAACTCATAAAAATAACGCAAAGCTTGAGCACAAATTTACGCCAAAAGCCTATCATCGTAATCACCGGCGGCGAGCCGCTGCTACATCACAAAAATCAAATTTTGCTAGATTTTTTAAATTTTGCGACTAGCGAGGGCTACGAGGCGCATTTTGAAACAAACGGTACGATCGAGGTGGATTTTGCCAAATTTGAGATTTATAAAAGATGTCGTTTTGCCGTCAGCGTCAAGCTTGAAAACAGCGGCGAAAGCGAGGCAAAACGCATAAATCCCGCCGCACTAAAAGCCATAAAACAAAACGCCGCTGGCAGTTTTTATAAATTCGTCCTAGACAAAAAAAGCGTAGAAAACGGCTCGGCAATAGCGCAAATTTCGCGTATTTTAGAGCTTTGCGACGCGGAAGTCTTTTGTATGCCACAAGGTTATGATAAAATAAGCCTCGAGCAAAACGCTAGAGCCGTCGCGCAGTTTGCGATCACTCACGGCTTTAACTACTCCGATCGCCTGCACATCAGGCTTTGGGGCGCAAAAGAAGGGGTTTAGGGCGTAAATTTGGGCGACATTACCCGTATCTTTACAGTGCAAAAACGGTAAAATTTAATAAACGGAGCTAAGATGATAATAAGAAAAATGTTTAAATTTGAAAACGCTCACATCGTTAGATTTTGTAGCTCAAAACGCTGCAAAACCAGCATCCACGGACACTCTTATAGGGCCGAAATTTTACTTGAGTCAAATTTTCTCGATAATGCGGGAATGGTGTATGACTTTGGCCTGATGAAGCGTGACATCGGCTGCATCATCGACAGCTTCGATCACTGCACGACGATATTTAGTGGAGATAGTGCCGAGTATAAAAACGATCTCAAAAAACACTCCGCGCGCTGGATCGAGATCCCGCTAAATCCCTCCGCAGAGCAGTTTTGCAGGATATTTTTCGTGATGATCGATAGGCTTTTGAAAACCACACAGATGCAAAACGGAGAGCGCGAAGTGAAGCTTCACAGCGTCATCGTCCACGAGACCGACACGGGCTATGCACAGTGCTTCAGAGAGGATGCGTACAACGCAAAAATGGGCGAGGTAAATTTAAACGAGGTCGTCTTTTCCGAGGGCGTGAGAGCCGAGTGGGAGGATGCCGAGCTGTTTGAGAAGATCAAGCTAGGCAAAAAAATAGTAAATCCAAAGGAGGTCTAGCGCAAATGAGGAAAATTTTTGCGATTTTGGCGCTGACGGCTCTAATCTTTAGCGGCTGCGATGAGAAAAAAGAGCCCACGTCGCTGGATCTTGGCGGCACCGTGCCTAGCGACGTGCCTATCGCGCAGAGCGACGCAAACGTAAGTATCGATGAAAATATGCCGCCTGAGCCGGTGCCTGAAAAATGAAATTTAACGAGCATCTCTCAGAGCTCTACGAGCTAGCGCGCTCCATCCACATCGGGCTTGCTTTTACGCTTTTAGCGCTCGTCGCGGCGCACTTTTGCCTGATAAATTTCGGCGTAAATTCGCCAGCCTATGCTAAGCGCATTAGGCTATTTTTGCCCACATACTACGCGTTTTTGACCGCGATGATGCTTACGGGGCTACTTTTGATGAGCGTTTTTTACTTTTATCCGAGCCTTAAAGCTCTCGTGATGATCGCGGTTTGGGCGCTGCTTATCGGGCTTGGCGCGATGGAGTTTAAGCGGCTAAAAACAGCGATGAAAACTAAAAATTTCGCCGATTTTAGAGCCAAAATGCGCCTAAAAATCGCGGCTGATTTTGTTTTGATACTCATTGCAAGCGGGGTGAGATGAAATTTTTATATTCAAAAGAGGCCAAAAACAAGCAAATTAGGCTTGAAGGCGAGGCATTTTTACACCTAAAGGTGAGGCGCGCTAAGGTAGGCGAGCGCATCGACGTGCGAAATTTGACCGACGGACAAAACCACATCTATGAAATCGTAAATTTAGACAAAAGGGGCGCGGAGCTAAATTTGATATTTTCGCATGACGTAGAGGCGAGAAGCAGCGATCTGACGCTAGCCTGGGCCGTCGTCGATCCAAAAACGGTTGAAAAAACGCTACCCAGCCTAAACGAAATGGGCGTTGGAAAAATAATCTTTTTTTACGGAGAATTTTCGCAAAAAAACTTTAAACTTGATTTTTTGCGGCTAGAGCGTATTTTGATAAGCTCATGCGAGCAGTGCGGACGAAACGATTTGATGAAATTTGAAATTTACAAAAGCCTAGACGAGCTAGTAAAATTTTATCCAAACGTCGCTCTTATCGACTTTGAAGGCGAAAATCTAGACGGCTATGCGGGCAAGGAAATTTTAGCGATCGGGCCCGAGGGTGGATTTAGCCAGAGCGAGCGAGAAGCAGTCGCTAAAAAATACGGGCTGAGAGCAAAAAATATTTTGCGCTCGCAAACGGCGATTTTAGGCGTAGCGGCTAAAATTTTGATTTAAATTTGATTTTTTACGAAGTTTTTTGTATAATCTCGCCTTACTTTAAATGAAAATTAAAAAATCAGACGATAAAAGGACAAAAAATGAAAAAAGAAATTCATCCGGAATTTGTTGAGTGCAAAGTAACTTGCGCTTGCGGCAACACCTTCACTACGAAGTCAAACAAAAGCGAAATCAGAGTGGATATCTGCTCAGAGTGCCATCCATTTTTCACAGGTAGCGAAAAGATCGTAGATAGCGCAGGTCGCGTCGATAAATTTAAGAAAAAATATAACTTAAAATAATCCTTTGCTATATTTCGTTCCTACGCCGATAGGAAATTTAAGCGATATCTCGCTTCGCGCTTTGAGCGTTTTGCGCGAATGCGAGATACTCTTTTGCGAAGATACCAGAATCGCAAAATCCCTCATAAACCTGCTAAATACGCGTTTTGACGCAAATATAAATATCCAAAAATTTATCCCGCTACACACGCATAACGAAGATGAAATTTTATCTAAAATCGAGCTTGAAATTTTTGATAAAAACGTCGCGTTTTTAAGCGATGCGGGCATGCCGGGCATCAGCGATCCGGGAGCCGCGCTCGTAAATTTTGCTATAAAAAACGGTATCGCGTATGAAGTATTAAGCGGCTCAAATGCCGCACTCTTAGCCGTCGTTGCAAGCGGTCTTTGCGAAAAAGAATTTTGCTTTTTAGGATTTTTACCAAACAACGGCAAAGAGCGAGCCGCGGCTATCCAAAATGCGCTAAATTCGCCGTTTCCTGCGGCAATCTACGAAAGTCCCAAACGCATACTTTCGCTTATTTTGGACTTTGCCAAACTTGAGCCGGATAGAGAAATATTTGCCATAAAAGAAGCAACAAAGAAATTTGAAACTAAATTTAGAGCCACGGCAAGCGAGTTGGCAAAAAAGCTGCAAGAGGCAAATTTGAGCGGCGAGTGGTGCGTCGTAGTGCAAAAAAATCCAAATTTTACCTTTGAGAAAATCACTCAAAACGATATTTTGGAACTTGAAATTTCACCCAAAGCCAAGTCTAAACTGCTAGCCAAAATCACAGGTCGAAACGCCAAAGAAATTTACTCCGAGCTCACCCGCTAAAACTTGCTCGCAGACTCAAACAAACAGCGAATTCATCCGAAAATTTAGCTAAATTTTACCGATTTTTAGCTATTATCAGGCGATGATAATATACGGAAAACAGCTATTTTTGCACATCATAAAAAACTACAAAAAAAGCGTCAAAACGGTCTATCTCGCCAAAGAGTGCGACAAGGCGCTATTTTCACAGATCGTAGGCGTCGGCGCGCCGATAAAGCGCGTGGATAATCAAAAAGCCCAAGCTCTCGCACACGGCGGCAATCACCAAGGCTTTTTAGCCGAAGTTGAGGAGTTTGAGTTTAAAAGTATCGACGAGATAAAAAAACAAAATTTTATAGCGATCTTATACGGACTTAGCGACGTGGGAAACATCGGAGCCATAGTCCGAACGGCGCATGCGCTGGGCTGCGGAGGCATCGTCGTCGTCGCTAAAAATTTAGCGATGGAAGGCGTGCTGCGAGCTAGTAGCGCAGCGGCCTACGAGGCAAATATAGCTCTTGTCGAAGACGGTCTTAGCTTGCTAAACGAACTAAAACAGGTCGGTTTTAAAATTTATGCCACAGCAAGCGGCGGCAAAAACGCTCACGAGGTCAAATTTAACCAAAAAGTCGCGCTCGTGATGGGTAGCGAGGGCGAAGGTTTGCACAAAAAAGTCCTTGCCAAAAGCGACGAAATAGTAGGAATAAAAATGAAAAACGACTGGGACAGCCTAAACGTCTCGGCTGCGTTTGCCATACTTTGCGATAGGATTATAAATGAATGACATAAGTTTGCTAAAAGAACTAGGGCTTAGCGAGGTCGCCAGAAGAACGCACATCGAGGCAGAATATCTAGGTTACATCGCCGATAAAAATTTTGAAAAATTGGCACGTTTTAACGTCAAGGGTTTTGTTAAAATTCTGGAGCGCGAGCTTGATATCGACTTTTCATCGTGGATGCGAGAATACGAGACGTTCATAGCCGAGCACGAGAGCGAGTTAAAGCACAAAACCATAACCATATCGCCTAAAATTCCGGCCTATACCGCAAACGATAAATCGTCCTACGGCGGTATGCTGGGCGGCATCATCGCTATTTGCGCGATCGGCGCTTTAATTTACTTTTTCGAGCCCCAAAAATACATCGGCGACCTCTCGAGTTTCTTTGAGGACAAAAACAAAAGCGTGACTTACTCCGATACAAACGTAGTGCAACAGGCGACTAAAAATTTAGACTCCATCAAAGACGCAAATATCACGATAAGTGTCTCCTCTGCTCCTAAACAAGAAGACGAGATAAATAAAATCGAAGAGAACGCTTCAAATTTTGCCGTTACCCAAGTAGAGCAACCCTTGCCAGAGTTTAATGTGGCGGTTTCTACAAGCACGCAATCAAAACCCGCAGAGCAAAACGTAAGTAAAAATTTACAGAATGAACAGGTTTCAAATTTGGCCGACGAAAATGCATCCACCGCAGTCCAAGTAACGCCTAAAAGCGGCGATGTATACCAACTAAACGGACTAAGCGAGATAAAAGTCGTTCCGCGCAGAAAAGTTTGGCTCGGCGTGATAAATTTGGACGATAACAAAAAGAAATCTCAAAATGCCTCAAATGCCGTTTCCATTGAAATAGGCAAAAAACAACTCATCGTCACAGGACACGGAGAGATAAATTTAGAAATCGGCGATCAAAATATCAAATTTAGCGGCGATAATCCAAAGCGCTTTTTGGTCGAAAAAGATAAAGTTACGCCGCTCACATACGACGAATTTGTAGCACTAAATAAGGGCAAATCGTGGTAAAAAAGCTTTTAGTTTTGACTGCTAGCGCGGCTTTTTGCCTTGCGGGCAGCGTGGTGGATATAGCAGGCGGCCTGCTCGGTCAAAATAGCACAAAAGCAACTCAGCTCTTTGGCGACGGCTCTGCATATCTAAACGCAAACGGCAAGCCCGACATTGCTAAAATTTCAAATGTTTTAAAGTCAAATTCGCTCCTACGCCTATCCTACAAACAAAGTGTAAAGGTAAATATCAAATTTATCTCGCGCCAAAACAGCCCGCTACTTATCATGAAAATCGCAAAAGACGCTCTAAATGGACTAGGCTACAACAATATCCTAACGAGCGAATTTTCTAACGCCGGCGGTGCGCTTTGGGGCGTGACGATCGACACCAAATTTATCCCAGATCCAGGCTCGCTCTACGCTGCGCTTAAAGAAAGCGGCACCGAAATAACAGATATAAACAGGGTCGGCGAGCTATCCTATGAGTATGTTATCGACACGTCAAATTCATCTATAAACCAAACTCCCGTGCAGTTTTCGCAAGAAGTCCAACTCTCAAAGCCGCTTGAGCCATATCTCATCGACGTTAGCGGCGCAAAAACCGCCACCATAGGCGCAGACGGGGAGGATCGCTGGTCGGCTATCGTGAGAATTTTGGATAAAAATTTAAATTTGCTCGAGGAAAAACGAAGCGACAAGGCTATAAATAGTCTGAAAGTTTCCTTCCCGCAAAATGCAAAATATCTGATGATCGACGATGCGGTCAGCCTAGAAAATATCAAACGAGGGCTCAAAATCTACCTAGAATAAGGAAAAATTTATGTTTGACGAGATTAGATTTAATACGATTGAAAGGCTTCCAAACTACGTATTTGCCGAGGTAAACGCCATAAAAATGGCCGCGCGCCGAGCGGGCGAAGATATCATCGACTTTTCGATGGGAAACCCGGAGGGTCGCACGCCTCAGCACATCGTCGATAAACTCTGCGAAAGCGCGCAAAAAGACAAAACTCACGGCTACTCGGCGAGTGCGGGCATATATAAACTGCGCCTAGCCATCTGTAACTGGTACAAGCGCAAATACGGCGTAAATTTAGACCCCGATACCGAGGCCGTCGCCGTTATGGGCAGTAAAGAGGGTTTTGTACATCTAGCCCAAGCGATAGTAAATCCTGGCGACGTCGCCGTAGTGCCCGATCCCGCATATCCGATCCACACGCAGGCGTTTTTATTTGCCGGCGGTAGCGTGGCAAAGATGCCGCTAAAATACAACGACAAATTTGAGCTTGACGAAAATAAATTTTTCGAAGACCTGCTTCACACGATCCGCTCAAGCTCGCCGAAACCTAAATACGTCGTCGTAAATTTCCCGCACAACCCAACGACAGTAACCGTTCAAAAAAGCTTCTACGAGCGATTAGTGGCGATGAGTAAACAAGAGCGCTTTTACGTAATCTCGGATATCGCCTACGCAGACCTTACTTTTGACGGCTACAAGACGCCAAGCATATTTGAAGTAGAAGGTGCAAAAGACGTCGCAGTCGAGTGCTATACGTTATCAAAAAGCTACAATATGGCCGGCTGGCGCGTCGGATTTTTATGCGGAAACAAACGCCTTTGCGCAGCTCTTAAAAAGATAAAATCATGGGTAGACTACGGTATGTTTACTCCGATCCAAGTCTCAGCAACCGTCGCGCTAGACGGCGATCAAAGCTGCGTCGAGGAGATCCGTCAAATTTACGAAAAACGCCGCGACGTGATGCTTGAAGCCTTTGCAAGCGCAGGCTGGGAGATGCATAAGCCAAGCTCGAGTATGTTCATCTGGGCAAAAATCCCGCCGCAAGTTGGAAACATCGGCAGCCTCGAGTTTTCAAAGCAGCTTTTAACAAAAGCTAGCGTCGCGGTGAGCCCGGGTATCGGCTTTGGCGAGGGCGGCAACGACTACGTGCGCCTCGCTCTCATCGAGAACGAAAACCGCATCCGCCAAGCGGCGCGAAACATCAAAAAATATCTGAAAGAATTTGCATGAATATAGCCATTTTAGGCGTCGGCACGGTCGGAGAAGCCGTAGCTAAAATTTTACTCCAAAACAAAAAACTAATCGCGGCAAGATGCGGCGAAGAGATAGTTCCGGTCATCGGCGTCGTTAGAAATTTAAGCAAAAAAAGAGACGTCGCCATCCCGCTCACGGACGATATAGATAGCGTCCTGGAGCGCGACGATATCGACGTTTTCGTCGAGCTTATGGGCGGCGTCGAGGAGCCTTTTAAGGTCGTTAGCAAAATTTTAGAGCGCAAAAAAGCCGTCGTAACGGCAAACAAGGCGCTACTAGCCTACCACCGCTACGCCTTGCAAAATTTGGCGCAAAATACGCCGTTTGGCTTCGAGGCTAGCGTCGCCGGCGGCATACCTATCATCAGAGCCCTTCGCGAGGGCCTTAGCGCAAATCACATCCTAAGCATCAACGGGATTTTAAACGGCACGAGCAACTACATCCTAACCTCGATGATGAGCAAGGGTTCAAATTTCGCGGACGCTCTAAAAAAAGCCCAGGAGCTAGGCTACGCTGAGGCCAATCCTACCTTTGACGTCGGAGGCTTTGACGCGGCGCACAAGTTACTGATCCTAGCCAGCATCGCATACGGCGTACACGGCAACCCCGAAGACATCCTGATAGAGGGCATCGAAGGTATCACGCCCGAGGATATCTTTTTCGCTAACGATTTCGAGTACGTCATCAAACTACTCGCCATCGCCAAAAAAACGGGAGACAAGGTCGAGCTGCGCGTACATCCGGCGCTCGTGCCCAAAGATAAAATGATAGCTAAAACAGACGGCGTGACAAATGCAGTAAGCGTAGTGGGCGACGCAGTCGGCGAGACGATGTTTTACGGTCCGGGCGCGGGCGGTCCTGCGACGGCTAGCTCGGTCATCAGCGACCTGATCGACATCGCTAGAGACGGCAAATCACCGATGCTAGGCTACAAAGCGCCGTTTGAGCTAAACGCGCTTGAGCTTTTAGATCCGAGCGAAATTCGCACGAAGTATTATTTTAGGCTTAGAGTCGAGGATAAAGTCGGCGTGCTGGCTAAAATCACGAATTTAATGAGCGAAAACAACCTCTCTATCGATAGCCTGCTACAAAAACCAAAAGACGAGAGCCCGTATGCGACGCTATTTTTCACGACGCACACGAGCGTGGAAAAGGACGTGAGGCGCACTATGGAAATTTTGCAAGAGCAAGAGTTCGTAAAAGAAAAACCTTTTATGATGAGGATAGAAGAGTAAAATTTGGGCCTTAGAGCGTATCTTTTCGGCAAGAGCTCGGAGGATCTGGCTTGCGAGTTTTTGCTAAAAAACGGCTGCGAGATACTCGCTAGAAATTTCAGCTCCAAATTCGGCGAGATCGACGTCATCGCTAAAAAAGACGGCATCTTGCGCTTCGTCGAAATCAAAGCTACGCAGGGCGACTACGAGGCAGAGTATCGCCTCACGCCCGCTAAATTTAATAAAATTTTAAAAACTATCGATTTTTATCTGTTACAAAACGGCGCAAATGCCGATTTTCAGGTCGATTTGATCGCGATAAAAAATGGCGAGATAAAGTGGATAGAAAATATTAGTTTATAAAAATTCTTATTTAGCAAAAATTTAAATACTTTCGTGTATAATTACAACTATCTTTAAAAAGGAGAATAAAATGGGAAAATACGTAGAACTAACGACTGCGAATTTCGACGTCGCTAAAGAGGGCGTCGCGCTAGTAGATTTTTGGGCGCCTTGGTGCGGACCTTGCCGTATGCTTGCTCCGGTCATCGACGAGCTAGCCGAGGAGTTTGAGGGCAAAGCTAAAATTTGCAAAGTAAACACCGACGAGGTGCAAGACCTAGCCGTAGAATTCGGCATCCGCTCGATCCCTACGCTTCTATTTTTCAAAAACGGCGAAGTCGTAGAGCAAATGGTCGGCGCACAATCAAAACAAGCCATCGCCGATAAGATAAATTCGCTTCTTTAATGGTTTTTAAACGAGGAGGAAGCCTGCTTCCTCTCACCTCCGTTTTTGCGTCTTTTATCGGTGCAGCGCTGGTAGCAGGCGTATTTGCTTACAATAATTACAGATTTTCGCAGTATAAATTCGTAAATTTTAACGAGTTGGTTTTTTACGAGCAGGCTCAAATTTTTGCACCCCAAGACGACAAATTTTTACTCGTGGTTTTTAGCTCCAACCAATCAAACTGGAGAGAAATTTTAAAAACTTCGAATAAGAATTTAAAAATCGTCGCCGTGGACTTGCTCCAAAAACGCGCGCCAAGCGAGGGAAATATAAATTTCGTCGCTTCGGATATAAATACGATTTTAAAGCTGATGCACGTCCTAAATATCACGTCTTTGCCCGCCAGCGTGGAGCTAAAGGCGCAAAAGGGCGGCATTTATAAACAAGATTCAAAAATAAATAAAATTTAAAGGAAAAAATATGTTAGATTTAGCGATCATCGGAGGCGGTCCTGCCGGACTTAGCGCGGGACTTTACGCCACTCGCGGCGGACTAAAAAACGTCGTAATGTTTGAAAAAGGTATGCCAGGCGGCCAGATCACGAGCAGCTCTGAGATAGAAAACTATCCCGGCCAAAAAGCTCCTGGCGAGAGCGGCATAGACTTCATGAGCACGTGGGTCGCACAGTGCACACATTTTGGACTAAAGCACGAGATGGCGGGCGTCGAGCGCGTGGTAAAAAACGCCGACGGCAGCTTCACGGTCAAGCTTGAAGGCGGCAAAGAAGAGCAGGCCAAAGCAGTCATCGTAGCCACCGGCTCCACTCCGCGCCGCGCAGGCTTTGCGGGCGAGGACGAGTTTTTCGGCAGAGGCGTGAGCACCTGCGCGACCTGCGACGGATTTTTCTATAAAAACAAAGAAGTCGCGGTTCTAGGCGGCGGCGACACGGCGATCGAGGAGGCCCTATATCTAGCCAACATCTGCTCGCGCGTCTATATCATCCACCGCAGAGACGAGTTTCGCGCCGCTCCAGTAACGCTAGAAAAGGCTCGCGCTAACGCTAAAATCGAGTTTATCACGAGCGCCACGATAAAGCAAGCTTATGGCGACAAAGCAGGACTTGCCGGTCTAATCATAAATACGAAAGATGGCGAGCGCGATCTAAAAGTGCCTGGCGTTTTCGTATTCGTCGGGCTTAACGTAAACAACGACGTCCTTCGCCAAGAAAACGGCGAGTTCTTGTGTGATATGGAGGCCGGTGGTCAAGTTAGCGTCGATCTAAAGATGCAAACTAGCGTGCCTGGATTATTTGCAGCGGGCGACATCAGAAAAGACGCACCAAAGCAAGTCATCGTAGCTGCAGGAGACGGCGCCGTAGCGGCCCTTAGTGCACTTAGCTACATCGAGAGCCTACACTAAGATATATCAAATTTAGCCGAGCTTTTCGGCTAATTTTTCTCTTTTTATTTCAAATTTTCTCAAATTTACCGTGTTTTATTCTGATTTCTTAAATTTGCCTTGATTTATTTTCCCCGCTTTTTCAGATTTTGCCCCCAAATTTCACT
>NZ_CALHXD010000166.1 GCF_938040115.1 uncultured Campylobacter sp.
TAAAATTAGCCTTTTTGAAAGGACGAAATGGAGCTTTTACTTCTCTCTATCGCGCTTGCTATGGACGCGGCGGCGCTTAGCATCGCAAACGGCGCCAAATACCGCAATCTCGCGCTATCAAAGATTTTATTTATTGCGTTTGTTTTTGGATTTTTTCAGGCGGCGATGCCGCTTGCGGGCTACTTTTTGGGCGCGACGTTTGCGAGATTTATCGCGCAGATCGATCATTTTATCGCGTTTGCGATTTTGGGCTTTTTGGGCGTAAAGATGATCCGCGAAGCCTGTAGAAACGAGCCCGCGCAGGCCGTGAGCCTCGATACGAAGATGCTGCTTTCAGGCGGGTTTGCCACCAGCATCGACGCGCTAGCCGTGGGCGTGACGCTTAGCTTTACGGCCGCTGACATCTACTTTAGCGCCGCCGTGATCGGAGTAGTTTGCTTTGTGTTTAGCGTCGCGGCGTTTTACGTTGGTAAATTCGCGGGAGAGTTTTTGGAGCAAAAGGCGCTGATTTTAGGCGGCGCAATCCTCATCGCTCTTGGTTTTAAGATCCTAATCACGCACCTTTTAGATCACGGGTTTTTGAGTTAAATTTTAGATTTTGAAAGGGCGCATAAAAACGTTTAGCGAGTCCGCCGCCTTTTAACTACAGTTTTATTACGGCTACGAAATAGCCGATTTTTCGGCTATTAAATCACTTACCGGTAAGCGGATTTTTGCTATTTCCGCCGGTTTTGTATTTTTTGACGACGACGCCTTTTTTGTCAAATTCAAAAACGATTTTTTCGTCTTTGTTCCCCAAATATCCGACCTTGGAAAACTCATAATACCAAATTTCGCCGTCCCCGAGCTTTTGTTTATTTTGCGGGTATCCGATTATTCGCTCTACGTCGCTTTGTGTGCTTTTGTTTACCACTATTTGCTCCATCGTCGCCTGCGAGATATTCGTGCCTTTTTCCATAGAAAGATAGCTACAACCGCTAAGAGCAAATAAAACCACAGCCGATAAAATCGCTTTTTTCATTTTTTATCCTTTTTAAATTTTGTATATTCTAAGGGGCATTGCCGCCCGCCTTAATTTTGAGCCCTAAATTTACCTAGTCATCTCGTCTACTTTTTGGCTCGCGGCACGGCGTTTTAGTTCGTCCGAGACGGCTTTGCTAACGCATTTTTTGCCGACGGGATTAAATACCGTGCCAAGAGACTTGGCTAGCACGTAGGCGTTGGGTAGACCCACTATCGTGATAGCCTGAGCAAACGCAGAAAGCGCGACGCCAAGAGCTAGCCAAATACCCGCGCAAAGGACGTAGACTATCATCACGACGCCGCTGTAAGCTTTCCACGCCAAATTTTTATCGGCATCCAGCTGAAATTTAGCTTCGCTTATCATCTCTCTCGAAAACGGAGCGAGCAAAAATTTGCCGTATTCCATCAGCCCAAGTCCTATGGGCGCGGTAACGACTAAAAGCGTGAGGACGGTGCCTAAAACGTAAAAAATAAGGGCGACCAACCAGCCAAAGAGCACCCACCAAACGATGTTAAACAATAAACGCATTTATCTCCTTTAAATTTAAGCGTAAAAAGGCGGCAAAACCGCAACTAAAACTCAAGTATATAGAATTATATATATATATCGGGGCTTAAATTTAGCAATTATTTAAGGTTTGTAAAGATTTATAAAAGACAGAAGCAAGAAATTCGGTAAATTTGAAATTTACCCTCTGCCGCCGTAAAGCACCGCGCAAGCGCCAAGCAGGCAAATCGCGCCGCCGATTAAGTCCCATTTGGTAAAGGCTTGCTTTTCTACAAAATGCAGCCAAAGCAGTGACGAGACGATGTAGATACCGCCGTAAACGGCATAGGCGCGTCCGGCGAAGTCTAAATTTACACGCGTCAAAATATAAGCAAACGCCGCGAGCGACGCACCGCCGAGCCCCAAAAACAGCGCGCTTTTGCCCAGCCTAAAATACGCCCAAAAGCTAAAGCAGCCCAAAATCTCAAAAAACGCCGCCGCGAAATAAAGCGATATTTCTTTTAGCAAAGCCCCTCCAGATCGATCTCGATACCAACGGGGCAGTGGTCAGAGCCCGTGATATCGCTCAGGATAAACGCGTCTTTTAGGCGGTCTTTGAGGCTTGATGAAATGAAAAAATAATCAATCCTCCAGCCGACGTTTTTGGCGCGGGCGTTAAAGCGGTAGCTCCACCACGAATACGCGTCCGCCGCGTCGCCGCGCACGTGCCGAAAGGTGTCGATAAAACCGCGCGAGACGACCTCGTCCAGCCACGCGCGCTCGATAGGCAAAAAGCCCGAAGTTTTGGCGTTTGCTTTGGGGTTTTTTAGGTCTATTTCGCGGTGCGCGGTGTTTACGTCGCCGCAAAATATCACGTCTTTGCCCTGCTTTACGAGTTCGTCCGCGTAGGCTAGAAATTTAGCGTAAAAATCCATCTTGTAGGCTAAGCGCGCGTCGTCTTTTTGACCGTTTGGAAAGTAGATGTTAAAAAGCACAACGTTGCCGAATCTATGCTCCAAAACCCGCCCCTCGTCGTCGTCAAAAAACGCCGCTTTTTGCGTAACGGAGCTAAATTTAGCCAGACTCATCACGCCCGAGTATCCAGCTCTGGCCGCCGAATTTACGCTGATCTCGTTAAATCCGAGTTTATAAATCTCCGCAGGCACGTCGCTCTCGCGCACCTTAATCTCCTGAAGACCCAAAAAATCGGGTCTATGCTCCTCTAGCCAAGCAAAACCGTCTTTAGCGGCGACTGCGCGCAGTCCGTTTACGTTCCAGCTGATTAGTTTCAAATTTTATCCTTTGTTAAATTTGGAGTATTTTATCGCAAGAGCCGTAAAATAAGCTAAAATTTAGTAAAATTAGGTTCATTTTAAGGAGTAAGAAATGAAAAAAGTCATCGTTTTATCGCTCGCGCTTGCCGCGTTTTTGGGTGCGAAGGAGGTAAATACTGCCGAGATATTTTTGTCGGACGTTAAGTCTATGCACGCGTTAAAATCATTTTTAAAAAAGAATAAAAATGATATCGTAAAGCTAAAACTAAGCTACTGCGTCAATGAAAACAGCATGCAACACTTAGAAGCCGAGGCAAGCAAGCGCAAAGAGGACGAAAACTATAGTCGTCTGGGCGAAAATTTCGTTATGGCAGACGGCAGCAAAATAACCTACGAAGGAAAAAATTACGACTTTGGCGAAGGATATGACGGAGATGTAAACACAGGCATTGAATACGGCGAACTAATGCTGGACGAGCCTAACAGCAATCATCTCAAAAATATATTTTTAAAAGTTGGAGATTCAAATTTAGGGCAAATATACAAATGGGAATACGAATGGCCTGACGAAGAAGAGGGAAACAAAAAATGTAAATTTGGACAAGTCGCCCTAGACGGCGCGTTTTACGTTTATCATGAAGACGAAAATGAAAATAGTCGAGAAATGTATAAATACAACATGAGACCGGAACTTATGGGAAATGACCCGGGCGATAAATACGATGCCTTTTTTCTCGATCCTATTGCGAAAAAATACTTTAAACTGCTAGAATACAAGTAAATTTAGCGCGATGACGGAGCTAGAGAGGGAGATTTTCGGTCAAATTTTGGGCGAGAAAAAGATGGAGATCATCTTGTTTTTAGCCCAAAATTCGGACGAAAACGGCTTCATAACCGTTAAAATTTCAGATATCTGCGAGCGGACGGACGCCAGCAAGCCCACCGTCACGCAGACGATAAAACTGCTTGAAAATCGCAAAATTTTCGAGCGAGTGAAAAACGGGATTTATAGATTTAAAAATTTAAAAGAGTTGGATAAAAAATGAGGAAAATTTGGATACTAGCTGCTGCGGTTGCGCTCGCAAACGCCGCGATAGACGAGGTCGGGCTAAATGCCTGCATAAATAAAGGCGACGCCGCAAGCTGCGAAAAAACGCTCGTTGCACTAGAAAAAAGCTGCTCGAGCGGCGATGCGCTGGCTTGCTACTTTTCCGCGGAGTTTTACGCCAAAGGGCTAACTGGTTACAAAGACGGGGCAAAGGCATTTGCGATCTACAAAGACGCCTGCGCCGCAGGGAGCGCGGAGAGCTGCTACGAAGAGTCGGTGTTTTATCTAAAGGGCGACGTCGCAGAGCAAAGCTTCGAGCTATCGGGCGAGCGACTCAAAAAGGCCTGCGATCTGGGCTCAAAGCGCGCGTGCAATATACTTGAGCTAGCAAAGTGAAGCTGTTTTTGCTTGCTAAAAAACGAGCTTTAATATGCGGCAAACATACGAGCGCGGGATTAAATTTTAGCTTCAGCGTAGGATTTTAGATTATTTCTAGTTATTAAATTTGGGTAATTTGCTGCAAAAACTTCGCTCAAATTTTACAAAGCCGCTTGCAATAAATTAGACGCCTTGTTTTTGGTTATTAAATTTGAGAAATTTACGGGTTTTGCTATTTTGACAAAACCCAGATTTTGAGCGCCGAATTTGGCTTTGACGGACGGTTTTTGTTTTGCGTATCGACGGTGCGGTAGGCTGGGAATTTGATAAATTTTAGTTGGATAAATTTGAAAATTTTATGTGTTATGGACGACTAAATTTTATCGGTTTACATACTTCAACTTAGTTTTATTTGATATTTTCCAACGCTAAATTTAAAAAAGCAGATCCGAATTGACAACTATTTTTCAGAGATTTTTACCTAAAACGCGAAGATAAGTTGTTCTCAAATTTAACTTGCATGACGACTCCGTCTGCAGTAAAATTTGCATCCAAATTTAACGAAAATGTCGTATTGAAAATGACGAAATTTGAGCGAAATTTAAAATTTACAGATCGGCGTCCGAGATCGCTTCGGCCTGATAATGCGCAATCAGCGGCTCGATAATCTCGTCGAAAAGTCCCGCCGCCATTATCGCGTCGAGGCGGTAAAGCGTCAAATTTATGCGGTGGTCGCTGATGCGGTTTTGCGGGAAGTTGTAGGTGCGGATACGCCCCGAGCGGTCGCCCGTGCCGACTTGGCTTTTGCGCTCGCTGGTTTCTTTGGCTAGGCGCTCTTCTTCTTGTATCTCGTAAAGGCGCGCTTTTAGCACCTTCATCGCGGCTTCTTTGTTTTTGTGCTGGCTTTTGCCGTCTTGGTTTGTAACGACGATACCGGTTGGGATGTGAGTGATGCGTACCGCCGAGTCCGTCGTATTTACCGACTGTCCGCCGTGACCGGAGCTGCGCATAACGTCGATGCGAAGGTCGTTTGGATTTATCTCGATCTCGCTATCTTCGACCTCTGGCATGATAGCGACGGTGACTGCAGAGGTATGTACGCGGCCCTGGCTTTCAGTTTCGGGTACACGCTGGACGCGGTGAGTGCCGCCCTCAAATTTGAGCCTCGAGTACGCTCCCTTGCCCTTTATCAGCAAAATAATCTCTTTAAAGCCACCCGTGTTTCCTTCGCTTTGGCTTACGATCTCAAATTTATACCCACGAAGCTCGGCATACCTCGCATAAGCGTTAAACAAATCGCCCGCAAAAAGCGCCGCTTCGTCTCCGCCCGTACCTGCACGGATCTCTAAAAACACGTTTTTATCGTCGTTGGGATCTTTTGGAAGGAGTAAAATTTTGATCTCTTCTTCGAGATTTTCTTTTTGGGATTCGAGATTTTTGAGCTCGTCTTTGGCTAGCTCGCCAAGCTCGGCATCATCGAGCAGAGCCTTGTTCTCCTCGATGTCTGCGAGAGTTTGCAGATAGGACTTTGCAGCCGAGGCGATATCTTCTAAATTTGATTGCTCTTTTGAGAGCTTGGTCATATTTGCGATATCGTTTGTGATAGACGGATCGCTAAGCAGACGAGAGAGCTCGTCGTAGCGATCCAAAAAAGGCTGCAGTTTGTCGGCTAACATTAAAATTTAGATTAAGCAGATAGTTTGTTTACGAGTTTTGCGAGGCGTCCTACGCGGCGAGAAGCTGTTTGTTTTTTCAAAAAGCCTTTGCTAACAAAGCTATGGAAATCTTTGTTTGCCACTTTAAACGCGTTTAGCGCGGCTTCTTTATCGCCCGCCTCTACGGCTACGCGCACGGCTTTAGTGATATTTTTAAGCCTAGTGCGGTAAAATCTGTTTCTTTCAGTCCTTTTGATAGTCTGTCTGGCTCTTTTTTCAGAAGATTTATGGTTTGCCATAATGTCCCTTTTGTCATAATTTTAGTCCGTGATTATATAAAAATCAGTTTTAAAATACGCTTAATTTAAGTAAAATTTAAAGCGAGGAAATTTACAACTTAAATTTTGATATTTTTTGATAAAATAGGTCCGAAATTTAATGAATTTATGGAATTTGGCGGGCAAATTTTATCTTACCATAAATTTAAAGGCGCAGTGTTTGCCGCCCAAAAAGTTGATAAGGCTTTATATCTTGAGATAGATTTAAAAGTTGCGACGCAAAAATAAAGCGGAGCGGACTGGTCGTCCGTGAACATTTATTTTTGCTAGCCCTTTTAAATATACTCAAGAGATAAGGCCGTAGAAATTTTAAAAAAAAGGAAAGATAATGAAACTATTCGGTACCGACGGCGTCCGCGGCAAAGCCGGCGAAAAACTCTCCGCCGCAACATCCATGCGCCTTGCTATGGCTGCGGGGATATATTTTAGACAGTTTGCGTCGCATACAAACACTATTTTACTAGGCAAAGACACACGCAAAAGTGGCTACATGATCGAGACCGCCATCGTCGCGGGGCTCACGGCCGTGGGCTACAACGTCCGCCAGATCGGCCCGATGCCTACTCCCGCGATCGCGTTTCTCACCGAAGATATGCGCTGCGACGCGGGCATCATGATCAGCGCCTCGCACAACCCGTACTACGATAACGGTATTAAATTTTTTGATAGCGAAGGCAATAAACTGGGCGAAGAGGCCGAAGCGCAGATAGAAAAGATTTATTTTGACGACGAGCTCATCGAAAGGTCGCAAAAACAGATGCTAGAAATCGGCGCCGCAAAGCGCATCGACGACGTCATCGGCCGCTATATCGTGCAGATCAAAAACTCATTTCCTAAAAACCTAAGCCTACACGGGCTGCGAGTGGTTTTAGACGTCGCAAACGGCGCGGCGTACAAGGTCGCTCCGACCATCTTTAGCGAGCTTGGCGCAGAAACCATCGTCATAAACGACGAACCAAACGGCAGCAACATAAACCTAAACTGTGGCGCGCTCTATCCGCAAAATTTAGCCTCCGAAGTCGCGCGATTAAGGGCGGATCTGGGCTTTGCGTTTGACGGCGATGCCGACAGACTCGTGGTCGTAGATGAGCGCGGCGAGGTGGCAAACGGCGATAGTTTGCTAGGCGTCATGGCGGCATTTTTACAAGAAAACAAAGCCCTAAAAGGCGGCGCGGTCGTGGCTACGGTGATGAGCAACGCAGCGCTCGAAGACTACCTAAAATCCCACAAAATCAAGCTCCTGCGCGCAAACGTCGGCGACAAATACGTACTTGAAAAGATGAAAGAAAACGGCACGAATTTCGGCGGCGAACAAAGCGGCCACATCATCTTTAGCGACTACGCAAAAACGGGCGACGGGCTCGTGGCGGCGCTGCAGTTTGCGGCATTAGTGCTAAAAAAAGGCAAAAAAGCGAGCGAAATTTTAAGCGAAATAAAACCGTATCCGCAAATTTTGCTAAATTTAAAGATAACCGAGAAAAAGCCGCTTGAAAGCATCGCCGGGCTAAAAGAGCTTGAAGCAAGCCTCGCAAAAGAGGGCATCCGCTCGCTATTTCGCTACTCTGGCACCGAAAATCTCGTCAGGCTTTTGCTCGAGGGCAAGTGCGCCGACGCGCTAAAAACCCGCATGGACGAGGTCGAGAAATTTTTCCTAAAAGCGTTAAATGGCTAAAATTTTAGGCGTTTTTTTCGCGGCGTTTTTCGTCGTTTTCGCGCTCGATC
The DNA here is from genome assembly GCF_938040115.1 of uncultured Campylobacter sp. GTDB lineage: Bacteria > Campylobacterota > Campylobacteria > Campylobacterales > Campylobacteraceae > Campylobacter_A. The sequence continues at coordinate 7,926 of NZ_CALHXD010000166.1, forward strand.
AGGCGGTCAAGCAGATATTTTTGGGCGGTTTTTCGTGGCAGGGCGAGTATTTTTCGCTAGTGCTTGCATACAACCGAGGCGTGGCGTTTTCGATGTTTGCGTTTCTTGGGCAGTGGCTCAAATTTATCCAGCTAGCGCTGATCGCGGGCGTTTGCGGCTATCTGCTTTGGCGGCTTAAGCGCAAATTTGACGCGCGGACTGCGGCGAAAACGGAGCCAAATTTGACCCAAGATAGCGAAAAAAAGGAAATTTTAGAGGAGCACGCGCTAGGAGCGGGTATAATCCTGGGCGCAGGTAGTTCAAATTTGCTCGACCGCTTCGTTCACGGCGGCGTCGTGGACTACGTCTACTGGCACAAATGGTTTGAGTTTGCAATCTTTAACCTCGCAGACGTCATGATCGACGTCGGAGTCGTACTCATACTCTGGCAGAGCTTCGCCGCGGGACGAAAAGGGGCTAAAAATGGGCGATAACGTTTATATAGCCTACGCGCTTTGGCTGCTTACGGGCTGGTTTGGCGGGCATAGATTTTATCTGGGCAAATTCGTGAGCGGCTTTGCGATGATGGCGCTGTTTTTCATCGGATATAGCCTAGCTTGGGCGATCGTAGGTTACGTATTTTGGGCGCTTTGGGGCGCGTGGTGGCTCTTTGATCTGCGCTTAACCGGCGCGGCCGTCGAGAAAAATCAGAAAAAAGAAGCGCTAAAGGACAAGCTGCGCGCGCAAGACCTAGAAGAGCGGCTAAGGCGCCTCTACGAGCTGTATGAAAGCGGCGCGATAAGCAAAGAGGAATTTGAAGCGAGAAAAGAAATTTTGCTAAGGTGAAAGCCTACTAAATTTTTGAGAAATTGATCTATATTTCTAATCGCGATCGGTCAAATTTAGCGTTTTCAAGATGCGGGTCTCAGTGAATCAAATTTGCAAATTTGAATGCAAAACGATAAGGTGAAGTATTTTCTACTTCGCTGCGCTCGTAGCTTTTCAAGAAGTTCTAGACGAGGCGCTTTTAAATTTGGCGACGGGAGTTACCTCGTCGGTAATGACCGAGCCGAATTTAAAAGCCTCTGCTTGCAGTTGCGACCGCAAGGAAAGCAAAGCGAAGTATAGGGCAAAAAGACAAGCTGCTAAAATAAAAATCAAAAGGAGAAAAAATGGCAGAATATTACAACCTCATCAAGTATTTCCACTACTTGTGCTTCATCTCATGGATGGCGTTTTTGTTCTATCAGCCGCGTCTCTACGTCTATCACGCAGAAAATATGGACAAACCTGATTTTGTGCGCGTGGTTGAGGTGCAGGAGTACAAGATGTACCACTACATCGGCTGGGTCGCGCTGATCGGCACGTTTTTGACGGGCATTTTGATCATCGTCGCGATGCCAGAGCTTTTACGTAGCGGCTACATGCACGTCAAGCTCACAGTCGTCGTTATCCTCGCGGCGTTTCATCTGGATCTTGGCCGCTATATGGTGCAGCTACGCGAGAAACGCTGTAAAAAAAGCGGCATGTTCTTTCGCGCTTACAACGAAGTGCCGACCATCGCGATGGTTATCATCATCTGGATGATGGTGTATAAGCCGTTTTAACCGCGATAAATACGCGCCCCGAGGTGCGGCAAACCCGCTTCGCCTCGGGATCGAGAAGTTAAATTTATTCTTATATTTTTGAATTATATCTTGCAAATTAGGCGTATAAAATTGGCGCCTAATTTTGATTTTATTCGATCAAATTTAGACCTTGACCACATAAAAGACAATAATCCAAAATTAAATTGCTAAAATTTAAAAATCTCTCCGACCTCTACATCTAAAATTTTTGAAATTTTATAAATGTGCTCAAGGTTAAAATGTTTATCATAGCGGCAACTCTCGCAGTTTGAGTAAAATGCGACCGATTTTATATCCATACTTAGCGCCATATCAAGCTGGCTAATACCTTTATTTTCACGCAACTTACGGACGTTTGTAGAAATTTGCAGATAGAAATTTCGTATCTCGTCGGCGCCAAAAAAAGCTAAATTTTCGCCCATTATTTTATCCTATAGGTAAAGTTAAACTTAAACTTTATTTAAATAAAATCTTCAAATCTATATCCTATAGAATAAATAATTTTAAAGGAGGCCAAAGTGGCGGTAAATTTATCAAAGGGCGGTAGAGTTAGTTTGAGCAAAGAAGCTCCAGGGCTAAGCAAAATTTTAGTAGGTCTTGGATGGGATACAAATACTAGCGATACGGGAGCGGAATTTGACCTAGATGCGAGCGCGTTTTTGGTAGGAGCTTCAGGCAAAGTAGAAAACGAGAAGAATTTCGTCTTTTACAACAATCTAGTTAGCGCAGACGGCTCGGTAGTCCACACCGGCGATAACCGCACTGGAGAGGGTGACGGAGATGATGAATCCATAAAAATCGACCTAGCCAAAATTTCGCCAAACGTCAAAGAGATCGACATAGTCGTCACCATCCACGAAGCAGCCGCAAGAAGGCAAAATTTCGGTATGGTAAGAAACTCGTTTATGCGAATCGTCGATGAAAGAAGCGGCAAAGAGATAGCCAGATACGATTTAGAAGAGGATTTTTCTACCGAAACCGCAGTATCGTTCGGTAAAATTTACTTTAAAGATAACGAGTGGCGCTTTGCAGCTAACGGAAGCGGCTTTAAAGACGGACTGGCCGGATTTTGTAGGCAGTTTGGACTGGACGTATAGGGGCAAGCCATGGCGATAAATTTGGTCAAAGGACAAAAAATATCGCTCGCCAAAGACGACGGCGGGCATCTACACAGCTTTTGCGTAGGAGCAAACTGGGGCGCCATAACCGAAAAAGGCTTTTTTAGAGATAAAATAAAGCCTGTGGATTTGGATCTAAGCGCTGCGATGTTTGACTCAAACAAACAGTTTTGCGATGTGGTTTATTTTGGCAAAAAATCGGCCCCGGGCGTATTTCACAGCGGCGATGACTTGGTCGGAGACGTAGGGGGCGACGACGGACTGGATAACGAAATAATCAGCGTCGATCTTAGCCGTTTAAACTCAAACGTAGAGCAGATATTTTTCGTGCTAAATTCTTATAATCAAATCGACTTTGATAAAATTCCGTTTGCTAGTATTAGGCTTTACGAAGGCACGCCGACTAGGGTAAATAAAGTATTCGCATCATATAATATCGTACGAGACAGCGCGTTTGCTTACAAAGTAGCGATGATTTTAGGCAAGCTATATAAACGAAACGGCGAGTGGAAATTTTCGGCTATCGGCGAGCCTACGAGCGATAGGAAGCTTGATGAGCTTATTTTAAATTCTGTCGTGAAATACTTATGAAAATTTTATTTTTCTTAGTGGCTACGATTGCCATTTTAGGCACATTTGAGATAGAGGGCGGTTACGAGATCCCGCCCTCGGCGCAAACTTACGGCAATGCACCGGTAATAAGCGATGAAATGATGAAAGAGTGTGTAAAAATTTACAACAAAGCGCTTGCGATAGAAAGAGCGCTAAATTCTACTTTCGTAAATCGGTATTCAAGTGAAGAGGTAAATTTATACAATCAAAACGTCCGTATGCATTCGCAGCTCATAGACTGGTTTAATGCAAATTGCGCCGGCAAACAATCATACTCGGCGTGCAAGGCGGCTCAAGAACTAAACCGCCAAAGAGGACTTCCCGAGCAAAGTTGCGGGTATTAAGGAGAATTTTTGGATAGTTTAGAATTTCAAACAATGATCGTTTTTATCATATTTGCCGCGGCAGTATTTGCGGTAGATTTTTTTGCGCACAAAAAAGACGAAAAAATCTCGCTCAAACAAGCAGCGCTTTGGTCTATTTTTTGGATAGCCGTTTCCATAGCGTTTGGCGGATATCTGTATTTTGCGCGCGGAAGCGAAACGATGAGTCTATATTTTGCAGGGTATATTTTAGAAAAATCGTTATCCGTGGATAATTTATTTGTTATGATGGCAATCTTTTCTTGGTTCAAGATTCCTGAAATTTACCGTCATAGAGTGCTGTATTTTGGCATTATAGGCGCGGTTATATTTAGACTCGTCTTTGTAGCCGTCGGAACGAGTCTGCTCGGGATTTCGCCGTGGATGGAGTTTGTTTTTGCTGCCATGGTAGCTTATAGCGCGGTAATGATGATAAAAAAGGACGATGATGAAGAGGAGATAGAGGACTACTCAAACCACCTGGCTTACAGGGCGGTTTATAGATTTTTTCCTGTTTTTCCGCGTCTTCTAGGGCATAGCTTTTTCGTAAAAAATAGCGAGATTTCAGCTCAAATTTCAGCAGAAGAAAAGACGAAACTGCAAGATCAAATCTCCAAACTAAATGCAAAATGGATAGCTACGCCGCTATTTTTGTGTCTTTGCGTTATAGAGCTTAGCGATGTTATGTTTGCTTTTGATAGCGTTCCGGCCGTTATCGCCGTGAGTCGTGAGCCGCTTATAGTTTATTCGGCTATGATTTTTGCGATTTTGGGACTTAGGACGCTTTACTTCGTGCTAGAAGCACTAAAAGACTATTTGGTATATTTAGAAAAAGCCGTTATAGCGCTTTTGTTTTTTATCGCAGCAAAGCTCGCCCTAAACGCTTCAGCGCATATCTTTCATCACGGATTTGAGATTTCGGCACAGGTTAGCTTGTGGATCATTTTGGGGATTTTAAGCATCGGAGTTTTGGCTAGTTTATTTAAAACAAAATAGTAGAACGATCAAATTTATGCACATGACCGTTTTGATATGCTCTGTAGCCAAGTTTGAGTAAAACTCGGTACGCCTATTTTGCGCACCGAGTATAAAGTTAAATTTGTTCGAGCTTGCAAGCAAAATTAAATTTTAGCTTTATTTATTGCCTGCTCCAAATCCGCGATCAAATCATCCGAATTTTCGATACCGACAGCAAGGCGTAGCAAACCTTGAGTAATGCCGATTTTAGCTTGTAAATCCTGCGAATAAGATTCATGAGTCATTGAGGCCGGATGGCAGATTAGACTCTCTACGCCGCCAAGGCTCACGGCTAGATCAAAAAACTCCAAGCTTTTAGCAAAAATTTTATAGTCGTAGCCATCCTTTAGCTCCAGCGAGATTAGCGCGCCGATACCGCTGGCTTGGGTATTTTGGATGCGTTTTTCCTCGGCCGAAAATGAACCTGCGTAATACACGGTTTTAACGGCCGGGTTTTTTTCTAAAAATTCTATGATTTTTAGCGTATTTTCGCTTTGCCTATCAAATCTAACGCTAAGAGTTTTAAGACCCCTTATTAGATTATAAGCATCGGCAGGGCTTAGTGTCGCACCGAGAGTATTTTTCATGAAAGCTATACGCTCGGCTAGCGCATCGTCGTTCGTAGTCACGATTCCCGCAATTACGTCGGCATGTCCGCCGATATATTTCGTCGCGCTATAAACGACGATATCGGCACCAAATTTGAGGGCTTTTTGATAGTACGGCGTCAAAAAAGTATTATCGACGACGACAAGCGCGCCGTTTTTACGAGCCAGCTCGGCTAGTCTGGCGATATCCGCTACTCGCAGTAGCGGATTTGACGGCGTTTCGATAAATATCATCTTAACGTCCTCGTCCAGACGAGAGATTTTATTTAGATCTTCGACGAGCTCAAATTTGATCCCGAAATTTGCAAAAATACCGTTTGCGTAGCGGTAAGTGCCGCCGTAAACATTACTATTTAAAAGCACTTTGTCACCGCTTTTTAGCAGGTTAAAAACAGCCGATGTAGCCGCCATGCCCGAAGCTAGAGCAAATGCGTATTTGCTGTCTTCAAATTTGGCGAAAAGCTCCTCAAATGCATTTCGCGTCGGATTTGCGCTACGAGAATAGGCGTACTTTTGAAAGTCGTCCAAGCCGTCTTGCGCAAACGTCGTGGCTAGATAGATAGGCGGAACGACCGCGCCGTGAGGGTTGTTTTTAGCTTCGATACCTTTTACGATTAGCGTATCTATTTTCATTTTTTTCCTTTTAAATTTAAAAATCCATCGCCGAGATAAATTTGACTATGCGCGGCGAGTCGCTGCTGAAAAACTCCTCCGCCGTACCGTCAAATTCGATATTGCCACGCTCTAAAAATAAAATTCGATCCGCGACTTTGCGAGCGAAGTTCATATTGTGCGTGACGATGATGAGCGAGTCGCGCTCCTTGCTGAGCCCGCCGATAACCTTCAAAACCTCGGCCTCAAGCTCCGGATCAAGCGCGCTCGTGGGCTCGTCCAAAAGCAAAAAATACGGCTTCATCGCAAGCGCTCGCGCTATCGCCACTCGCTGCGACTGGCCGCCCGAGAGTCTGCTTGGATACTCGTGCTCCTTGCCCTTTAGCCCAACCTTTTCAAGTAGCGCCAGGGCCTCTTTTTCTGCCTGCTCTTTTGGGATTTTAAGTACCTGCACGGGGCCTTCCGTTACGTTTTGTAGAGCCGTTAGATGCGGAAATAGATTAAAGCTCTGAAAGACCATCCCCGTGTGCTCGCGAAAGGGCAGCATATCTTTTTGCGAAATTTTACCGGCGAAGCTTATCTTATCGCCTCCAAGCTCAAGCTCACCGCCGTCCGGGATCTCGAGTAAATTTATGCAACGCAGCAGGGTTGATTTACCCGAGCCCGAGCTTCCTAAAATAACCGTAGTCTGCCCGTCTTTAAATTCTAAATTTAAGCCGTTTAAAACGACATTATCGCCGAATTTCTTAGTCAAATTTTTAAATTTTATCATCACACGTACCTTGAAAATCTCTTCTCGAGCCTAGCTTGCAAAAACGTCAAAAACGTACAGACTATCAAGTAAAAAAGCGCGGCGAGCACGTAAAGCGTGAGCGGATCGAAGGTGCGCGCGGCGATGCGCTGAGCAACCATAAACATATCGACCATCGTGATGGAAGCCGCAAGCGAGGTGTCTTTTAGCGTGCTGATAAAGATATTTGAAAGCGGAGGCAGCGAGATACGCGCGGCTTGCGGAGCGATGATACGGCGTAAAATTTGCGAGTAGCTCATCCCGAGCGCCGTAGCGGCTTCCCACTGGCCTTTGGGAACCGAAAGCACGGCCGCCCTAACGGCTTCGGAAGCGTAAGCGCCGATATTTAGGCTGAAAGTTATGATCGCCGCGCTCCAAACATCAAGCGTAACGCCCACGATCGGCAGACCGAAATATACGATAAAAAGCTGCACCAAAAGCGGCGTGCCGCGAAATATCCAGATATAAAATTCGCTAAGTTGCTTTAAAATTTTGATATTTGCTATGCGCGCGATCGCCGTTAGCACCGCGATAAGAAGTCCCAGCGAAAAGGAGATCGCCGTAAGAGGCAGCGTCACCTTTATCATCGCTAGCGCCATAGGTTGTAGCGAGCTTAACAAAAGCTCGCTTATACGGTCAAATTCGTTCATCGCCATCTACCGCGAGACATCTTTGCCGAAATACCTGATCGAAATTTCAGC
>NZ_CALHXD010000167.1 GCF_938040115.1 uncultured Campylobacter sp.
CTCGGTCGGCTTCGGTCACGGACGACTAGTCCGCTCCCTCGCCTCCGTCGTTTCCGCCTCGTCTAAAGAAAAAATACTGCGCCTTATCGTTTTACGCTCAAATTTGGGGTCAAATTTGCAAATTTTACCGACCGAGACCCGCATCGTGAAAGCGTAAATTTGAACACGCAGCGCGTTAGCGCCAGATAAAACTGCGCATAGCGCAGCAACCTCTCACGTCGTAGGGGTTGGGGGATCGTTAAGGGGGAAGGGAGCGACTTCGTAATTCAAGCCTCCCCCCCCCTTAACAAACAAAAGCTAGTTTTATTAAAATCAACCCGATTTTTCGCTAAAATCATACTCAAATTTTACTAAAGGAAAGCCAAAAATGATACTTTGCGAGGACGATTATCCGAGGATTTTGGATCAAATTTGCGACTATTTGACCGCGGGCGAGGTGGAGCTAAGCTTTGTTGACGCCGAGGAGATGAAGGAGATAAACGTCCGCCAGCGCGGCATCTACGAGACTACGGACGTGCTGAGCTTCCCGCTTGAGATGCAGCTGCACGCGCCGCTTGGCTGTATCGTGATAAACACTGAGCTAGTCGCCGCCAAAGCCGCCGAGCTGGGTCACTGCGAGGACGATGAGACGGCTCTGCTTTTCACGCACGGGCTGCTTCACGTGCTGGGCTACGATCACGAAAACGATGCGGGCGAGATGAGGGCCAAAGAGTGCGAAGTGATCGAGAAATTTAGCCTGCCAAAAAGCCTCATCGTGCGAATGGAGGATGCGGGCGAAGAATAGGCAAAATCTCAGTAGCTTCGTAAAGGTGCGGGTTATGCCGAGCATAAAACTAAGCGCGGCGATAAAGCTTGGATTAGCTGCCTGCTAAAATGCGTTTTAGGCAGCCAGTAAAATCAAATTTGCATTTTGGCGTCGTAAATCAACGCGGCGTTAAGCGCTAAATTCGTTCAAACAAGCTATCAAATTTACCCTCCGTCCGCACGGATATCGCCTCGTAAAAAAGACGTTTCTCGCACACGCTTTGCCTCTGCGTTTAAATTTCCTCAAATTTGCCGCGCGCAGTGGTTAGATATTTAATAATTTTGGCTAAATTTACGAAATGTTTTATGTTTTATCGTCTTTAATCATTATTTTTATGAATTACGTTTCTTATCGCGGGCTTTTTGCCGATGCCGCGCTCAGTCCGCTTGCCGTGCATAAAAGGGCGCTTGGGCTATTTTTCCTGACGCTTGCCATCGGCGGCGTCGCGCTTGCTTTTTCGCTGCGGTTTAACTTTTTGGGACCTAGCCTTCGCATCGCCTGTTCGCTGATGCTGGCGCTGACGTTTATTATCTTTTCGTTCGTGCTTTTTACGAACGTCATCGCGCTCGCGGTTCGTCCCGTAACCAAGCGCGCGTTTAGTGAGAGCAGGCGTAAATTTTTGCGCATTTACCTTGACGTCACGATACTTATTTTGGCGTTTAGCTACTTTTTTAGAGGCATCTTTAACGCCGTAAAATTGCCAGAAGTAAAAGCGCAGGATATCGAGCTAAAGGGGCTAAAGGGCGAGCTAAAGATCGCGGTTTTAACTGATATCCATCTGGGTGATTTTTTGGGAGCGGACTTTGCGCGGGCGGTAACTAGGCGCGTAAACGAGCTTGACGCCGATGCGGTCGCGATCGTGGGCGATATTGCGGATCTGTCGCCGCACCGTTTGGCCGAGTTTATCGCGCCATTTAACGAGCTAAAGAGTAAATACGGCACCTTTTACGTACCGGGCAATCACGAGTACTATAGCGGCATCGACGGCACACTAAAAGTGATCCGCGAGACGACGAATTTTAAAATTTTAGGCAACGAAAATGCGCGCGTAGGCGGAGTAAATTTAGCCGGCGTTTATGATATCATCGGTTTTAGATTTAAGGCGTACGAGCCCGATCTAGTCGCAGCTCTAGGCGGTCGCGACACAAATTTGCCTACTGTTTTGCTCGCTCATCAGCCTAAGTTTTTAAAATACATGGACGAAAGCGCGCCCGTGGATCTGGTGGTGAGCGGACATACGCACGGCGGGCAGATTTTCCCGTTTTCGCTGCTAGTAAAGCTCGATCAAAAATACGTCGCCGGGCTATATAGAGCAAACAAAAATACGCAAATTTACGTTAGCCGCGGAGCCGGATTTTGGGGGCCGCCGGTGCGCGTGATGGCGCCTAGCGAGATTTCGTTATTAAGACTAAAAGGAGAGGTATGAGGGGACTTATTTCTAGGATATTCGGGTTTGTGGCGGCGGTTAGATTTCCGAGATTTTTGCAAACATTTATCAATGAAAAATACGTAAGCGGCTTTAAAATCGACATGAGTGAGTTTAAACAGCCTAGAGAGTACGAGAGCCTGACGGCACTTTTTACCCGCGAGCTACAGCGTCCGCGAGATTTCGACGTTTCGCCGCAGGCTTTTATCAGTCCTAGCGACGGTACGTGCCTAGAGTGCGGAGTGAGCAGGGAACTAAAGGCGATCAGCGTCAAGGGGCACGAGTACGGTATAGCAGAGCTTCTGGGCGATAGTATGGACCGCAGTGAGCGAGACGCTGAACTAGAGTACGTAAATATTTATCTAAGCCCGCGCGACTATCACCGCTACCACGCGCCTTGCGACATGAGGATCTTGTCCGCACTCTACGTGCCTGGCGAGCTATATAGCGTGGCCGTTAGCGCGCTGCTAAAGGTGCCAAATCTTTACGCCAAAAACGAGCGCGTGGTGCTAAAATGCGAGCTTGCAAGCGGCAAAAAGATGTGGCTGGTCTTCGTCGGCGCGCTAAACGTGGGCAAGATGAAATTTGACTTTGACGCGCGCATACAGACTAACGCCTGTGCCGGCAACGTCGCGCTTTATGAATACGAAAATTTAAGCGCGAAAAAGGGCGAGCAGCTGGGGATGTTTGAGCTGGGCTCTACGATCCTCATCCTTAGCGAGCAGGGCGCGGTCAAATTTGAACTTGCGGCCGAGCAAAAGCTAAAATACGGCGACAAAATAGGAACTATCAACTAAGGAGGCTCAATGGGAACGCAGCTACTCGAACAAAACGAGCTAAAAGAGACGCTAGAACTAAAAGAGCGCATCGAAAACAACACTGTCGTCGAGCTCTGGGAAAACAGCGAGGACTACGAGCGCCTGGTGAGCGCGACGCGCAAGACCATGCGCTACATCAACGACGAGCAGATAAAGAGCTTTGCCGATGCGCTAAATCAAACGAACGAAAAGATCTTAAATTTGACCTTCGAGGGCGTAAAAAAGCATCACGAAAAGAAATTTGAGCAGATCAGAAAAAAGCAAAAACTCTACGTCGCTTCAGCCTTTGTCGTCGGCGTTTTAGTCGGCGCTCTTTGTGTCTGGGTGGCGTTTAGGATCTTTGCGGCGTAGGTTTTTTACGCTCGGCCGTTTGCTATGCTTACGCGCTGTGAATATTATATTGCGCGGTTTTTTGGCAAATTTGACTTTTAAATCGCGCGATTGCTTGCGGCTTGGACGCGAAGGCTTAAATTTGACGTTTTGATTTTTGGGTTTGCTTGGATATTTGGCTTTAAATTTGAGCATGGCGGCTTTTAAAATTTGCGTATCGTTGCGGGTTTGGAGTTAAATTTGATTTCGGGCTGCGGCCGTAAATTTGATCTTTTATTTTTACCGCGGCGATCATCAAGCTTGCCTCTACTTTTTATGCGGCGGGTTGAACTGCTTTTTATTTATAAAATGCGTTATAAGTTTATAAAATTTGCATCTTAAATTTAACCACCGACTTGCGTATCTGCGCAAAAAGCTAAATTTTTATCTTCCTCGTCGCGTGGCGGATTATTTGCTGCGTGTTTTTGTTTTGCGAGCTTTGCCAGCGCACGAGCAGCTCTTTTG
>NZ_CALHXD010000168.1 GCF_938040115.1 uncultured Campylobacter sp.
AGCGAGATGAGCGAGGCAAACTGCGCGTTGGCCTGTTTTAGCTTGTAGTTTAGGGCGTTTGCGATGGCTGATGAGAGCTCTAAATTTACCTTTGAGAGCGCGCCGCTAGCGTTTAGGTAGTTGCCCGCCGCGCTTGCGTCGTCCAAAAATAGGCTAACGCCGCCTTTTCTTATGTAGTTTATCGTTTGGTTCGGGTCAAAAACCTTATAAGGCGCGAAGTAAAACAGCGTCTCATATCGTTTGGTTTTATCGAAAAACAGGTCGTTTCTAAAGTGCGCTTGAGCTAAATTTACGTCAAAAAGCTCTGGCTTTAGTATCGTTTTGATCGGAAAATTCGCGTTTAAAAACAGCGGATCCTCGTGAAATACGGCCTTTATTTCATTTGTCGCCGCTTCAAATTTGCCGTCTTTTAGGTTTATGATGGCTATCATAGAGTTGATTTTATTTGAGTCACCGCCCTTGTTTAGCGCTAAATTTAGCCTATTTCTGGCCTTTTCGTACTGTCCGAGCCTCGCGTAAAGCATACCAAGCGCCAGGTCTGCGTCAAATTCCTTTTGCGCTTCTAGCTTTTGTATCGCTTTTGTATCGTTGCCGATAAAGCTTAAAATTTTAGCCGCGAGGTAGTCGTATCGGTCTTTATAGTAGCCGTTTTCGGCGTGAGAGAGAGCCGCTAGAGCTTCGACGTATTGGCCTTTGTAGTAGTTTATGAGCGCGTAGTAGTAGTTGTATAGCGGAGAGTCTGCCTCCTTGTACAAAAACGAATTAGCGAGATTTATATAATAGTTAAAATTTTGCTCGTTTTTTAGCTCCAGCGAGCTAACCGCGGCATTTATGGCGCTAACGGCGACGTTTTCGTTATTGTCGATAGCTTTTTTAAAGCTTTTTAGCGCGTCTTCAAATTTGCCCTGCCTCATCTGCGAGACGCCAAGATTGTAGTTTGAGAGGCTTTGGTTGTAGACGGCGATGTTTTCGTAGATTTTTAGAGCTTCAAATTTATTGCCCTTTTCGTAGAGTAAATTTGCCTTAGCGATCATGTCGTCGATCTTTGAGCTGCCGAATTTTTGCGACTCGTAGTGCTCCTCGATATCTTTTACGATCTGTTTTTCATCTATCGGAGGCTTTTTCTCGCCTCTAAAAACGAAAAACAAAAATACGGCCAAGATGATGACGAGCGCGCCCGCCGATCCTCCGATGATAAAAAGCTTTTTCTTGCTTTTTTTGGCATCATCTTGCGCGTCTGCGGTTTGTTCGGGGACTACTGGTTCTAGCTCGTCGAGCGAAACCAGCTCGTCGCTTTCGCCGCCTTCTTGCCCTTCCGGTCGAGGCTCTTTGTCGCTTAGCTGGGTTTCGGCCTCTTCGAGGATTACTACATTTTCATCGTCGTTTTGCGCCACTACATGTACCTTTTAAGAACTTCCGGGATCTCGATGCTGCCGTCTGCTTTTTGGTAGTTTTCCATTATCGCTATGAGCGTCCTGCCTACGGCTAGGCTCGAGCCGTTTAGGGTGTTTACCAGAGCGTTTTTCTTGCCGTCTTTGTAGCGGATTTTGGCTCTTCGAGCTTGGAAATCGCGCGTGTTTGATACCGAGCTTATCTCGCGGTATTTGTTTTGTCCGGGTAGCCAGACCTCGAGATCTATCGTCTTTGCCGCGCTAAAGCCAAGATCCCCGCTGCAAAGCAGCATATGGCGGTGCGGCAATCCAAGGCTCGTTAGCAAGTCGCTAGCGCACGCGACCATCTCGTCAAGCATCTGTGCGCTAAGCTCTGGAGTCGTGATGGCTACGAGCTCGACCTTTTCAAACTGATGTTGGCGGATCATGCCGCGCGTGTCGCGTCCTGCTGAGCCCGCTTCTTTACGGAAGCACGCCGAGTAGCAAGTCATCTTTATCGGTAGGTTCTCGACGGGCAAAATTTCGTCGTTATAAAGATTCGTCACCGGCACCTCGCTAGTAGGGATTAGATACAAATCCTCGCCCTGAGCCTTATATAGATCGTCTTCAAATTTAGGCAGCTGTCCTGTGCCGTAAAGCGTGTTTGCATTTACCAAAAACGGCACGTTAACCAGTTCAAAGCCGCGCGCGTTGTTAAAGTCGATCATGTAGTTAACTAGGGCTCTTGATAGGCGCGCTCCCATGCCCTTTAGCACGCAAAAGCGCGAGCCTGATAGCTTAACGCCGCGCTCGAAATCAAGCCAGCCTAAGCTCTCGCCAAGCTCCCAGTGTTCCTTTGGCGTAAAGTCAAATTTTGTCGGCTCCAGCACCGTTTTTACGCATACGTTGCCATCCTCGTCCTTGCCAAACGGCACGTCGTCGTCGGTGATATTTGGCACGCAGCTTGCGATGTTTTCTAGTTTTTCCTCGTATGTGCGCACGATATCGGCGGCGTCGCCCATCGCCGTTTTGTTTAAATTTAGCTCGTTTTTTAGCTCGTCGGTGTTCTCGCCGTTTCTGGCCTTTATGCCCAGCTCCTTGCTCTTGGCGTTTTGGATCGCTTGGAAATTTTCTAGCGCTTGACGCTTGGCTTTTAGCTCGTTAAACGTCGTCAAAAGCTCGTTTAAAACCTCGGGCTTTACGTTTTTTCCTTGTAATTTTTTTACGAACTCGTCGTAGCGCGTGTCGAGTAGTTTTAGATTTATCATTTTTATCCTTTATACTATAAACATAACTTTAGCAAATATCACGATGATCGCCGCCGCCGCAAACGCAAACGGGTGGATATTGCCTAGAGGGCTAGGGCGTTTTAGTATAAATTTACACGTGAGATTTGTCGCTACCGCCGCAAATATCAACATCGCCAAAATAACCTTTATCATAAAGACGATTTGTAAATTCGACTCAAAATATCCGCCGGCTTTCGAGCCGACCCAGCTACTCATCATCATGCCGCCCGTTAGTACTAAAAGCAGCACGCAAAGCGGCATGATTTTTATCGCGACGCTTGAGATGGCTTGCTGCGCTTTTTGCGCTATTTCCGCGGGCAGTTTGGCCTTGGCTCTTGAAAAAATAATCACGTCGAAAAATAAAAATCCGACGAAAATGATAGCGCAGATTAGGTGAATAAGCTGCGCGTAAGGGTAGATTGCTTGCATTTTTTTCCTTTAAAATTTATTTGTATATGCCCGTTGCGGCGCGTATTTTTTCCATTATCGGCGCTGCGACGGCTCGCGCTTTTTTCGCGCCTTCGTTTAAAATTTCATCCACTTCGCCCGCGTGATTTAGATAATAATCAAATTTGCCTCTCGCGTCCGCAAAATAGTCCCAAACCAGCTCGTTTAGATACGCCTTAAAGTGTCCGTGTCCTTCGCCGCCTCGCTCGTACCGCGCTTGTAGCGCTTTTTGTCCGTCCTCGTCTAGGAATAATTTAGCGATATTATAGACGTTGCAGTTTTGCCACTGCTTAGGCGCTTCAAGCGGCTCTGAGGTCGTCACGATGCTTGAAATTTGCTTTTTTAGCTCTTTGGCGCCGGCGAAAATATCTATCGTGTTGCCGTAGCTTTTGCTCATTTTCGCGCCGTCTGTGCCGGGCACGGTAGCTACGTTTTCATCGACTTTGTACTCCGGCAGGACGAAGATGTCGCCGTGCTCGTTGTTAAATTTGATCGCGATGTCGCGCGCGATCTCGACGTGCTGGATCTGATCCTT
>NZ_CALHXD010000169.1 GCF_938040115.1 uncultured Campylobacter sp.
AAACTCGCGCGCCGTGATAGAAAGCCTCTTTGCGGATCTACAACCAGCGCTTAACGCCAAAATGCGCCCTGAAATTTACGGTTACGCGATCAACTACATCAAGCTATCGTGCGCATTTAGCTTCTCGGATTACGGCTGCAAAACAAACTACATCATCGCACCCGATAAGCCGCGCCTAAGCTCGCAGCGTGCGTGGGAGCTGATACACGAGATGATGAGCGAGGAGGAGCGCCGTGCTGGGGGCTACTATCTGCGAAACAGATTCGAGTATGCGCCGTTTAGAAAAGATACGGGCAAAACGGGCGCGCAGATATATTTTGAGCGCGAGTTTAGCGAGCTTTCGCACGCAGAGCAAAAGCAAAAAATAAGCGAGTATTTTTTAACGGCGCTAAAGCAGATCGCGCAAAAGCAAAGCAAGCTTGAGTATGATTTCGCCGCGATGATAGAGAATTTTAGTAAAATTTTAGGCGAGTGGGTAGAGACTGAAATTTAATACTTCCCTAAATTTTAGACATCAAATCGCATTGGCAAATTTATGCCGATAAAAATTTAATATTTTTCAGGAGACGCTATGGAAAATAATTTAATAAAAATTTTTCCCGAGGAGTGTATAAATAAAATCATGCAAGCAATCTTCGAAGAATACAACAAAGATCCGTTTAAAATACTTACGGAATCAGACTTGCACTGTATGGCGTATAAAAAGTTGTCAAAGTTAAGCGGCGGTGACGTAGCACTACATTCTGAAGTTTATTGGAAAAATGAAAGTGAAAAGTTCAGATATAGACCAGATCTTAGTATGATATCAAAAGAAGGTATTGACCTATACAAAGACGGGAAATTTGAATTCGAAGGTACAATAGATGCAGTAATATTTGAATTTAAATTCGGACTTAGCAGTCGTAAGGATTTTTACGAAAGCGTTAAGAGGGATTTTGATAAATTTATAAAACTTAGCAAAATCAATGAACATATTTTCTGCTATTTTGTAGTTTTAGTAAAAAACAATAAGCCTAATGACGATTTAAAAGAACTATTATCAAAGAGAGGAGAAAATTTTAAATTTATAACGAACTATTTGGCAATCTAGTAAATGTACTCAAGTGTCAAATAGGGCTTTGAAATTTAAAAAACGGAGTGAATTTAGCGATATTTATTAACGTGAAATTTAAAGCGCTCATATTTATAAATTTTGTACCTTACTGGCATAAGCTAGCACTATATTATATTCAGCAGTATCGGTCTAAAGTTAAACCACGCCATTAACGCCCGTTTGCGTAGTGATAATTTTAGTTATTTTATCTTCAAACCTTACTCGAATCTTATAACATCACTAGCCACTGCCGCGCAAAAAAGTAAAATCTTGCGCATATAAATCTCTTTAAATTTAGCCTTAGCAGGCTTTTAATAAAATCTTTACTGCCCTTAGCACTCCAGTAAACGCAAAACGCAGGTTATGACTACGAAACCCTTGCTATCTACAAACGCGGGTGAGGCTTTAAATTGCAGGCAACAAATTTTCGTTGCAAAAGCGCGCTAACCTCTAAATTTGCCGCGTAAGTGCTCAAATTTAAAGCTTCTAAATTCGCGGCTAGCTTGCAGTTTTTGTAGTCCTCACTCAAACACCCTATAATGCGCCTCGTCGGCAAACTCCAGCATCTCCTTATCGCCCCTGCTGTCGCCGTATGCGATCACGCGCTCAAAGGCGTCCGTGCCATACGCCTCGCGTACGCGGCGCACTTTCTCAGCACCGTAGCAGTTGGCGCCGTCTATCTCGCCCGTTATCACGCCGCCCTTTTTCTTGATACGAGTGCCTAGCAGCTCCAGCCCCTGCGCCTGGCACCACGGAGCTAACCAGTCCTCGAGCGACGCCGTTACGATCACGACCTTGTCGCCGTTTGCCTTATACTCGGCGATCTTTGCCATCGCGGAAAATTTCACGATATCTTCGATGTGCGTGTTTGAGTATTTTTTGCAAATTTGAGCGAATTTATCCGCGCTCATACCAGCAAAAAAATACGTCATCAGCCGCCTACGAGCGTAGTTGTTGCTGCAAATTTTTAGCTTATAGCCGATCAAAACCGGCGAAAGCCAAAAAATACCCCGAAAAAATTTCTTAAATCCCACGACGTAAGCGATAAACTCCAGCAGCGAGTCATCGCGCGTGATCGTCCCGTCAAAGTCGAATAAAACCAGATTCATCTTCGTCTCAAATTTTAAATTTGCGCGATTATACCGCGCTAGCGTTAAGGGACGGCAAATTTAGCCGGATTTTACCCCGCAATTTTACTTTCTCTTTTGCGCTCCGAGCTTAGCGCCCAAATTTCCTCTCAAGGCTCTTTAACACATACTTTATGAGCTCAAGCCCCTTTGAGCGGTGAGAGATTTTTAGCTTCGTGGCGTCGTCTAGCTCGCCAAGCGTGCGCGTAAAGCCTTTGGGGATAAAAAGACTATCGTAGCCAAAGCCGTTGCTGCCGCGCTCCTGGCAAATCGCCGTGCCGTGCATAAAGCCGTGCGCCGTAAAATCACCCAAATTTGAGCTAACAGCGATACAAGCGGTGTAAAACGCAGGCGAGCTGGTTAAATTTAGCGCATTTAGCTCGGCTATCAGCTTTGCGCGGTTGCTAGCATCGGTCGCGCTTTTGCCCGTTATCTGGCCCAGCTCGTTCATATCGCTAAACCTCGCGGAGTAAATCCCGGGCCTGCCGCCAAGAGCCTCCACGCTGATGCCGCTATCGTCGCTTAGCGCGATAAACTCGTCCGCCAAATTTAGCTCGCGCAGTTTTGCCTGCACCGCGCGAGCTTTGATTAGCGCGTTTGCGGCAAATGTCGCGCCGTCCTCGACGATCTCAAACGGCTCGCAAATTTCGCGCAATGCGTAAATTTCGTAATCTTTTAAAAAATCTTTTATTTCGCGCACTTTGTCGGCGTTTGATGTTGCTAAAACTATCTTCAAAATTTTTCCTTTTTCTAGCTTGTCTTTTTGGTTCTTTTTACGTAGCTTGCTAAAATTTCGCTCGGCAGGCTACGTGCCTAGCCTACGCAAAATTTTATCTACGCAACCGTAAAAATAATCCAAAAAATACTTCGCTATGCTATTTTTTAACCCGCGCATTTTATCAAATTCGGCTTTAATTTACGTATTATCAAAATTCGGGTAAAATCACTCCTTTAAAAAGGAAAATTTATGATAGTAAAAAGCGCTTTACCTTTATCTTTTATCATCGGCAGTAGGTTTTTCGGACTATTTATCATTTTGCCCGTTATCAGCGTCTATGCGCTCGAGCTCGAGGGGGCGACCGAGTTTTTAGTCGGCGTTCTCATCGGTGTTTACGCGATGTCGCAGATCACGTTTCAGGTAGTTTTCGGCTACGTCTCGGACCGCTTCGGGCGCAAAAACTCGATGCTAATAGGCCTGCTCGTCTTTATCGTTGGAGCTGCGATCTGCGCGGTGGCGACTGATATCTACACGATGATTTTTGGTAGATTTATCCAGGGTGCGGGCGCGATAGGAGCCGTGGCGATCGCGCTGATGAGCGACATGACCAAGGAGGAGGTGCGCGGGCACGCGATGGCGATGATGGGCGCGTTTATCGGCATTAGCTTTACGCTTTCTATGATACTCTCGCCGATACTTAGCGCCAAATACGGCCTTTCAAGCCTCTTTTACCTCTCGATCGCGGTTACGGTCGTTTGTATCGTGCTTTTATACACGGCAGTAGGCGAGGAGCCTAAATTTACCCACTCACAGGCCAAAATGCCGGCCGTAAAGCTACTCTCAAACAGAAATTTACTACTCATGAACATCAGCAACTTCATGCAAAAAATGCTGATGTCGGCGGCTTTTATCGTGATTCCCATCGCCATCGTGAAATATTTTGGGATGGACAAAAAGGACCTCAGCGGCATCTACTCGGTTGCGACGGTGTTTGGCTTTATCGCGATGGGTATCGGTGGCGCGATCGGCGAAACGAAGCGCATAACAAAGCAAATTTTAGTCATCGGGGTCTCACTTTTTGTCGTTTGCTACGGACTTTTCGCGCTCTCACTCGGACACAAGCCGCTATTTTACGCAGGTGTGATTATATTTTTTATCGGCTTTAACCTGCACGAGCCGATCTTGCAATCAATGGCGTCCAAATTTAGTAAAGTAAGCCAAAAAGGCGCGGTTTTGGGTATCTTTAACGCTTTTGGTTACATGGGAAGCTTTATCGGCGGCATAGGCGGCGGTACTTTACTTAAATTTTACGGCCTTAGCGCGCTTTCCGCCGTCGTGACGGTGCTTTGCGTCGTGTGGCTGATCGCGCTAAAATGGCTAGACAACCCCAATATCTTTAAAAATATCTATCTGCCGTCTGATACGGATGCCGATCTAGCCGAGGTCGAGAAGCAAAAAGGCGTCGTGGAATGCTACAAAAACGCTCAAAATCTCGTCGTAAAATACAACTCCAAGCTAACAAACGAGGCGGAAATAAAGCGGTTTTTAGGCGTTTAACGAGTTTGCGGACGGAGCAAATTTAAAAAATCGTCCGCGCCCGGCGACTAAATTTGCGGCTTGATCGGCGCTTTAAATACAAGGGCGCAAAGCGCGCAAATTTAGCGGGTTTTTAGCTATTTTTAAATACTATTATCAAAATCTAATTTCAAAAAAGGACAAAAATGAGCGATCTAAAAAAACAAATCGACGAGCTTTTCGAGGACAAAAAGATGTCCGTTTACGACGCGGCCAAACAGCTAAACGTACGCGAATACGAAATCTTGCAGTACCGCGGCGATGACGAATTTAAGGAAGTCGGCGCAGAAAATTTGATGAAAATTTTTGAAGAAGTCAGCACTTGGGGCGAGATGCTTTTTATCAAAAATACGCCCGAGTTTATCATCGAGATCAAGGTTAGCGTGCCTATGCCTAAAAAAGCGAGAGGATTTTTAAATTTCACCGATAAAACAGGCTTTTTGGGCGGCCACCTAAGAGAAGAATCAATCTCCAGCATCGGCTTTGTGAGCACTAAATTTATGGGATTTCTCGGGCACAGCCTGCACTTTTACGACGCGGATCACAACGTGATCTTTAAGCTTTTCGTAAATCGCAACGAAAAAATGAAACTAGACGAAGCGCAAGAGCAAAAATTCCTAGCGCTAAAAAATAGCTTTTGATTTTAGATGGCTTTGCTGCGCGTAAATTTTGAGGTTTTATGATGTCTAAAATTTGCAAAATTTACGACGTTTTGATAATCGGAGCGGGCGCGGCAGGGCTATTTTTGGCGGCGAATTTACGCGGTAAAAGCGTCGCTATACTCGAAAAAAACGCAACTCCCGGCAAGAAAATATTAGCTAGCGGCGGAGGCAGGTGCAACGTCACAAACCGCCGTATCGATGCATCAAACTACCTCGGCGACGCGGATTTTGCCACAAATATCCTAAAAAATCTATGTTTCAAAGATGTTTTAAAATTTTTTGGCGAGCTAAAATTTAACGAGCAAAAGCAAAATCAATTTTTCTGCGAAAGCGGCGCAAAAGACGTTTTGGGCGTACTTTTAAAGCGCGCTAGACAAAGCGGTGCGCATATATTTTGCGGCGTTTGCGTGAAAAGCGCTAGAAAAATTTTGACCGATGAAAACGGCCAAATTTTAGACGTTTCTCCCGCACAAAATTGTGATAAAAATTTGACAGATTTTGAGACGAAATTTGATCAAAACGAGCAAAATTTAAACGAAATTTTTGAAGTTATTGCCGAAAACGGAGATAAATTTTACGCTAAAAATCTCGTCGTAGCTAGCGGCGGACTAAGCTACAAAAGCCTAGGCGCCAGCGACATCGGCTACGAAATAGCGCGAAGCTTTGGCATCAAAGTCATCCCGCCCGCTCCGGCGCTTGTCGGATTTACCGTGCAAAAAGAGGAGTTTTGGTTTAAAAATCTAAGCGGGGTTTGCTTCCCCGCCGAGATTAGCGTAGTTTGCGCGAGCAAAAACTCCGCAAATCGCGAGCCGAAAATGCCGCGCAAATTTGCAGACGACATACTTTTCACCCACAAAGGCATAAGCGGTCCGGCCGTGCTAAACGCTTCGCTTTTTTGGCAAAAGGGCCTGATCGCCATAAATTTTTGCCCGAATTTTAGCATAGAAACCGCGCAAAAAAGCAAAAAACAGCTCAGCACCGTCCTGTCGCTGCCTAGGCG
>NZ_CALHXD010000170.1 GCF_938040115.1 uncultured Campylobacter sp.
TAGAGAGTATAAGCGAGAATGTCGCCAGAATAACCGCGTATCCGTTTGAGACGGGCTATGCGGTTACTTTGGCTCATCCGCTAAGACGACTTTTATATAGCAGCACGGTTGGATTTGCGGCTACGGGCGTCAAGATAGAGGGCGTATCTCACGAATTTGATTCGATGAGAGGCATGCTCGAGGACGTAGCGCAGTTTATTATAAATTTAAAAAACATCCGTTTTAAGCTAAAAAACGAGTCTGAGCGCGAGGTGGTTGAGTATTCGTTTAAAGGTCCAAAAGAGATAAAAGCCGGCGATCTAAAAAACGATGTTGTAGATGTCGTAAATCCAGACGCTTATCTTGCGACCATAAACGAGGATGCGGAGCTTAAATTTTCCGTAATCATTCAAAAAGGTATCGGATACGTCCCAAGTGAAGAAATAAGAGACAATACCGAAGAGGGTTATATAGCTCTCGACGCTTTCTTTACGCCTGTTAAAAAAGCTGTTTATGAGCTAGAAAATGTCCTGGTTGAGGATAACCCTGACTACGAGAAGATTATTTTCACGGTTACGACGGACGGACAAGTGGGCGCGATCGAAGCGTTTAAACACGCGATCGAGGCAATGTATCAGCAGATGTCGGTGTTTAAAGGTGTTTTAAATATCGACGTATCAGCAGGCCTAAACGCTCAAACTTCAGGCAGCGAGCATGCGAAGTTGTTACAAAGCGTAGAAGAGTTAAATTTGAGCGCTAGAAGCTTCAACTGCCTTGATAAAGCTGAGATTAGATTTATCGGCGAGCTTGCTTTGATGGATGAAAACGAGCTAAAAGAGCTTAAAAATTTAGGCAAAAAATCTCTCGACGAGATCAAAGCCGTTATGCAAGAGATCGGATATCCGGTCGGCGGCGACCTAGGCGGCGGCAAAGAGCAACTCAAGAAAAAAATCGCCGACCTAAAATCACAAATGAGTGCAAAAGAGTAAAAGGAAGATAAATGAGACACGGTCACGGATACAGAAAACTAGGTAGGACGTCGGCTCACCGCTCGGCTCTACTTAAAAATTTAGCTATCGCTATCATCAAAAGCGAAAAGATAGAGACGACCTTGCCTAAGGCAAAAGAGTTGAGAAGCTATATCGAAAAGCTAATCACTAGAGCTAGAAAAGGCGACAGCAACGCTCACAGAGCAGTTTTTGCCAGCTTGCAAGATAAAGAAACTACGAATAAACTAGTAACTGAGCTAGCTCCAAAATTCGTAGGCAAAAACGGTGGATATACGCGTATCGTTAAGACTCGCGTTCGCCGAGGCGATGCTGCTGAGATGGCTTATATCGAGCTAATCAAAGAATAATTTTTAGAGAGCTTCGGCTCTCTTTTCTTTTTAAATTGACATATTTTAGTTACCTCAAACTCCCTTTAGTATTCACATCAATTAAATTTATTTATTCATCTATTGCATTGTTTGCAATTTTGTATTTAGTTAGAAAGTAACAAAATTTGTAGCTAGTTTTACCCTGGTTTCTGTCGTAGTTTGAAGTGCAAATTTGCTTTCAAAAGATTTGCTTGTACGATAGACGCTTGCCATATCAAATTTATGCATCTCTGCAAACAACATTTGGAATATTAAGCACAGGTATTTCGAGTTTTGAATTACGGATTACGCCCTTGCTACTACCGCACGTTTTCATCCTTAAAGAGCTGCTAGTATCTTTTATATTTTACTTATCTACATATAGAATCGTCTCGAATTCCAAATTTAACTAGATCAAAAATAGCCGCCAAAACGCCAAACTCATAGCGTATTTAAAATTTTATCTGCTATAATATCTCGAAAATTTAAAAAGGTTAAAAATGATCCCATTTACCGATGAAGAGCTTCTAAAG
>NZ_CALHXD010000171.1 GCF_938040115.1 uncultured Campylobacter sp.
CCCAAAAGACGCGAAAATCTTGATGCTCGTTTTGGTCGCTAGCAAAATGCAGAACAGCAAATTTAAAAAGAAGCCTAAATTTGCCAAATTTTGCGCCACGTCCGCCTTTGACGTCATCAGGCAATATTTGATAGCCAGGTTAAAATTTGCTCCCGAACGGATTTTTCGCTATTGCTTTTAAAGCCCGCAAGCTAAATTTACTTTAGCGCCAGCGGTCGCTACCGATACAAATTTTGTCGTCTACTTTGCAAAGTCGTAATTAACCAAAATTAGGGCATTAAAGTTCTCTAGCTCCGGTTTATCGTCTATCGTTTCTACGATGACCCTATATACCCCCGCCATTAATTTGCCCATAAAAATAGTTCTCGTCGTTCCAAATTTAGCCTCTTCTCCTAGCTTGATAACGCCGTCCAAGATAGTCCTATCGGCATCATTTTTTATGGCCATTAGCTTAAATTTTAGAGAAAAGGGATGATAGACGCGTTTAAACCGATCGTCAAGCAAATATTTTTCTACCAACTCGTCATAGGCGTTGTCATCGAGGTTGCTTTGTATATTTCTAGGATAATATAAAGCGACAAAAGTTTTCCAACTATTTTCCTCAATCCTTACGAGAAAATCTACCTTATTGCCTTTTTTGCTGATATCGATCGGTTTGGTGACGGGAGCTGCGGATGCATCGCTAAAGCCTAAAATATAAGGCCAATCTGCATGAAAGAGACCGAAATACCACGCTACCGGCGTGAGTAATACTAGCGCTAATATCGAGATAAATATTCTTTTTCTCATTTTACAGCCCTTTCAAATATATTTATTGAAATAAAAGCTACGCTAAATTTATCGCTCGGCGGCTTAAGGTAATATAAATAATGGATATCAAAAAATATTTAGGATCGGTTCGCGTCCGGGTCGGGTAAATTTAGCCGAGCAGCATTTACAAAGCCATTTAAACGAACCCAAATCTACCCGTCAAACCCAACCTTCTTATCCTCGCCGAAATTTGAGCTCATCTCGCGTTTGATCTCGCTTTCAAAGTCGCCCATCGTAAATATCCCGTCCTCGCGCACGGCGACTTTTAGAGCCGTATTTTTAAGTG
>NZ_CALHXD010000172.1 GCF_938040115.1 uncultured Campylobacter sp.
AGCAGATTGATTAGACTTTAGCCGCCTATCTTGCGCCCGTCTCAAAGTCGTGTGGCGTAAAATTAACGGAGTTTTAGTTTATGCAAAAGCTGGGTTTTGATATATTTTTATTTTATCTTAAACTTTTTTTGCATAAAATCGTCGTTTAAATTTAAAACGAAAGGTACATCATGAAAAGCGATATGTGCGACATGTGTTGTTGCGAGATGAAAAGCTAGGGCGCTAGGCACGAATTTCTTTTTAAGTGCTTAGCAAGTCGCTAAACATTTAAAAAGAATTTTACTTAATCCGCATACGCGAGCCTTTTTAAATGAATAGCTAACGATAAATTTAAAAAGGACGAAAAATGAAAAACTTACTAAAATCTTCTCTACTTACTTTGGCGGGCTTAGCCCTTTTAACTAACGCAAACGCAAAAACCATCCAAGAAGGCGTCTTAAAGGTTGCGACCGAAGGCACGTATTCGCCGTATTCTTTCCACGACGAAAAGGGCGAGCTAACCGGCTACGACGTAGATATCGCAAAAGCCGTCGCCGGTAAACTAGGGCTTAAAGTCGAATTCGTCGAAGCTCCGTGGGACGCGATGCTAGCGGCTTTTGACGCGGGTAAGGCAGACGTGGTGTTTAACCAAGTAAGCATCACTGAGGAGCGAAAGAAAAAATACGAACTTAGCGAGCCTTATACCGTTACTTACGGCGCGATCATCGTTCGCAAGGACAACGACTCGATAAAAAGCTTCGCCGACTTAAACGGCAAGAAAAATGCCGACTCGGCTACTAGTAACTGGGCTAAGGTCGCTGCTAGCTACGGCGCTCAAAACGTCACGGTCGATAGCTTTGCTAAAAGTATGGAGCTGCTAATCGCAGGCCGCGTAGATAGCGTGTTGCGCGACAATATCGTGTTTTTGGACTTTACGAAAAATCAACCCGCCGCTCCGGTTAAAATCGCCGTCGTCGGAAACGAAAAAGACTACATCGGCGTAGCCGTGCAAAAGGGAAACGCTGAGCTAACCGAGCAGATAAACAAAGCCCTAGCCCAGCTAAAGGCCGAGGGCAAGCTAAAAGAAATCTCGCAAAAGTATTTCGGCAAGGATGTTTCGGAGTAAATTTGCTAGGTCAAATTTAGCAGATTTCAAACGGGTTCGCCGCTCGTTTATGCTAGCAGCGATGCCATGTTTACGGGCTTGCTTGCAGGCTAAATTTAAAAGCCGTTAAATTTAGCCGTATATTTTAAATTTAGTAGAAAACGCCGCTTGTGAAACTAAACGGCAAACTTAGGCAAATCTTGCAAGCTAAATTTGCTTAAAACAAGCGAAATTTAACGGCTCAAAGGCTTGCGACGAGTAAATTTAAGCCTAAAATCGGCGTGAAAGACGGAGGTAAATTTGGACACGGAACGCATAAACCGCATAATCGAGCTTGTCTCAAGCTCGCTGCTGCCGATGCTAGAAGCCCTAGCTAAGGTCACGATACCGCTCACGCTGGCGTCTTTTGCCTGCGGGCTGATTATCGCCGTAATAACCGCTATCGCGCGTCTTTCAAGCGTAAAAATTTTACGATGGACGTTTGGCGGCTACGTTTGGATATTTCGCGGCACTCCGCTTTTAGTGCAGCTTTTTATCGTATTTTTCGGGCTTCCTTCTATCGGAGTTACGCTTGATACGTGGAGCGCGGCGATCATCGCTTTTAGCCTAAACGTCGGCGCCTACGCGTCCGAGTCGGTGAGGGCAGCGATCCTATCGGTGCCTAAGGGGCAGTGGGAGGCGGCGACCTCGCTAGGTATGACGCACGCGCAAATTTTACGCCGTATCATCGCGCCTCAGGCCGTGCGTATATCGCTGCCGCCGCTATCAAACACCTTCATCGGGCTAGTTAAAGACACCTCGCTAGCTGCTTCCATAACGATGGTGGATATGTTTATGGTAGCCCAGCGCATCGCCGCTCGCACCTACGAGCCGCTGCTGCTTTACGTGCTGGCCGCGCTTATTTATTTGGTCGTTTGCACGCTGCTTACCTTTTTGCAAGGAAGGCTAGAAAAACGAACATCAAGGTACGTGTAATGGCGATAAAATTTAAAAATTTAACCAAGAGCTTTGGCGAACAAAAGGTGCTAGAGGGCATCGACCTAGAGATCGCAGATGGGCAAACTACGGTGATCGTGGGGTCCTCTGGATCCGGTAAATCAACCCTGCTTCGCTGCATAAATTTACTCGAAATCCCCGAGGAAGGCGAGCTGGAGCTAGACGGCGAGAAGATAAAATTCGGCGGTAAAATTTCACCAAAAGAGCTACTGCCCTTTCGCAGGCGAACGGGGATGGTGTTTCAGGGGTTTCATCTGTTTCCGCATTTAACGGTTTTGCAAAACGTGATCGAAGGACCGACGCAGGTGCTCGGCATCGACAAGCAAACGGCGATAAATAAAGCCCTCGAGCTACTAGGCAAGGTTGGCATGGCGGATAAGCAAAACGCCTATCCGAACAGACTCTCGGGCGGTCAGAGCCAGCGCGTGGCGATAGCTAGAGCGCTAGCGATGGATCCGTCGTTTTTGCTGCTAGACGAGCCGACTAGCGCGCTAGATCCGGAGCTGGAAGCCGAGGTGCTAAAAGTCGTCATAGCCCTAGCCAGAGAGAAAAAATCTCTCGTCATCGTCACGCATAATATGAATTTCGCTCGCAAAGTCGCGGATAGGATTTTGTTTTTGGATAAAGGCAAGATCGCGTTTGACGGCGATGCGGAGAGATTTTTCGCTAGCCGAAACGAGCGTATAATGAGCTTTATCTCGGCGATGGATATAAGATTTTTGAAATTTTAGCGATAAATTTAAGGAGAAAAAATGAAACTAGACACACTAATCGTAAAAGGCATCGAGGCCAAACATAACCCTTTTGGAGCCGTCGTGCCGCCCGTTTATCTGGCGACGACGTTCGTGCAAGAGGGGCTAGACGGCTTTGGCGAGTTTGCTTACTCGCGCGGCGCAAATCCGACTAAGCAGGCGTTTGACGAGCTTTTTGCTAAGGTGGAGGGCAGTAAATACGCATTTAGCTTCGGCTCGGGAATGGCGGCGACGGCAGCGGCTTTTAGCCTGCTAAAAACGGGCGATAAGGTGCTACTAAACAACAACGTCTACGGCGGCACTTTCCGCTACGTTAGCAACGTCTTTGCGTCGCAGGGCATAAGCTACGAGGCGGTGGACGATTTAAATTTATTAGAGGAAAAAGATATCGCAGAGAATGTAAGAGCGATATTTATCGAGACGCCCTCAAATCCGCTGCTACGCGTGACCGATATCCGCCGTATCGCAGACATCGCGCACAAAAGAGGCATCCTGGTAATCGCCGATAATACCTTTTTAACGCCTTATTATCAAAAGCTTTTTGATTTTGGCGTAGATATCGTAGTTTATAGCGCGACGAAATATATCGGCGGACACGCAGACGCGATCGCGGGCATCGTCACGGTAAATGACGACGCGCTAGCCGAAAAGATAAAATTTGCCAGAAATACCTTTGGCGGCATAATCAGCCCGATGGACGCTTATTATCTGATAAGAGGCCTTAAAACCCTTAGCGTGCGCTTTGATCGCCAGACGCAAAATACGCATAAAATCATCGAATTTTTAAAATCGCACGAAGCGGTAGACGCGGTGCACTACGCTGGATCGTACTCGCAGCTAGAAAAGCAGATCCAGGCCCGCCAAGCAAGCGATATCGGCGCGGTTATATCGCTGGAGCTAAACGAAAAATACGACTATAAAATTTTTGCCAAATCTCTGGAGCTTTTTGATCTAGCCGTGAGTCTTGGCGGCGTTGAGAGCCTCATCTGCCAGCCCGCGTCCATGACGCACGAATCATACCCTAAAGAGCTGCAAGACAAAATCGGCATAAAGCCTAATCTGCTGCGCCTTGCTATCGGCGTAGAAAACGCAGACGACCTAATCGCCGATCTAGCTCAGGCGATAAAAAAGGCTAAAATTTAGCTTCGCATCCGTGCGCTTCTTTATATTAGAAAGTCTCGGCGATTAAATTTAAGCCTTAAAAAGGCTTCCACATCATCATAGCGACTACTATGACTAAAATAATCGTCGGTACTTCGTTGTAGGCGCGAAAAAACATACCGGTTTTTTTACAGGTTTTGTCTTTAAGCGTTTTCATATAATGCCCTAGGCTCAGATGATAGACGGCCATTACGATTACGGCGGTTATTTTGACGTGCATATAGCCGTTTTGCAGTAGCTCCGGCATCGCTATTAGTATCATCGCTCCGGTAGCGAAAGAGCCTATTATGGAAACCCAGCCGATATAGTGGTACATTTTGTATTCTTGTACTTCTACGACGCGAACAAAGTCCGGTTTGTCCATATTTTCCGCATGATAAACGTAAAGGCGCGGCTGATAAAATAAAAACGCCATCCACGAAACGAAGAAAATAAAGTGAAAGA
>NZ_CALHXD010000173.1 GCF_938040115.1 uncultured Campylobacter sp.
TGAGTTTCTGCGAGCGGTGGGGCTTAGTGACAAACCTTACGGCGAGTACAAAGCGGACGAAGCGGCGAAAATCTCTCGGCTCTTTGCTTACGAATTTGCGCCTGCGGGCACGTTTGGCTTCGAGCGAGCTGAAGTAACAAAAGGCGGGGTAGATACGGACGCACTAGACGCAAACTGCGGCCACAACGATACTCGCGGGCTTTACTTTATCGGCGAGGTTTTAAACGTGACGGGGATGCTCGGCGGGTACAACCTGCATTTTGCGTTTGCTTGCGCGGCAAATTTGGCAAAGCGGTTAAATGCCGAGTAACGACGACTTAGTCAAATTTGAGCCGTAAATTTGGCCCGCCTCGAAACCTAATCGATAATTTTACAGCTCTTTTATCTTTGCTTCCAACTCTGTTTTTAGGCGTTTTGCCTGCTTCTCATCGCCTTTTTCTAAAATTTTATTTGCTATTTTAAGAGCTTTTTCGTAGTTTTGCAGCGCTTCTTTTTTATTGCCAAGCCCCACCAGATCGCCCGCCATCAGCACATAGTACTTCGCGCGTAGCAAATTTACGCCGTCTGCGCCAAAAACCTCTTCGCAAATTCTAAACGCGACGGCGTGTTTTACGTATGCACCGTTAAAATCGCCCGTTTTATAGAGCGTATCGCCTAGCCCCGCGTAGCAGCTCATGAGATCCTTTTGCATCTTCTCGCCGCCAAGCTCATAGCATCTGATCGCCGAGCCGAAATTTGCTATCGCCTCATCGTATCGCCCAAGTGCTGACTGCGCGCTAGCTACGCCGTGATAGGGCTTTGCTAGCGCTTTGTGCTCTTTGCCCAGACCTTTTTGTAAAATTTTTAGCGAGCGTTCGTAGGCTGCGAGCGCCTTTTGCGGCTCGTTTGCTAGCATAAAAAATGCGCCTGCGTTATTTAGCGCCATTATAGTGTTTTCATTCTCCTTGCCGTACTCAGCCATGCAAATTTGAGCGGCTTTTTTGCCGGCTATCGCCGTAGCCGCAGCATCGCGATCAGGCTTTATAAACTCATCGATGCTGAGCTGCATCGCCTCTTCGCAGCTCATCCCAAATAGCCAAATCGGAAGCAGAAAAATTAAAATTTTACGCATAAAATTTTTTTAAAATTTCGTGCTATTGTAACTACTAAAAGCAAATTTTATATAAGCTTTGGATAAAATCACTAAAATTTAAAGGAGCCAAAATGTCAAATATCTTAATCATAGGTGCGGGCGGCGTTAGCCAAGTCGCAACCGTAAAATGTGCGATGAACTCGGACGTTTTTACAAATATCACCCTTGCAAGCCGCACAAAAAGCAAGTGTGACGCGATCGCTAAATTTATAAAAGAGCGCCTTGGCGTAGAGATAAAAACCGCGCAGATCGACGCTGACGATACAGCGGCTGTTGTGGAGCTCATCAAACAAACAAAGGCTGATTTGCTACTAAATGTCGCGCTGCCATATCAAGACCTAACTCTTATGGATGCTTGCGTAAAGGCTGGCATACCTTACATCGACACCGCAAACTACGAGCACCCAGACACGGCGAAATTTGAGTACAAGCTGCAGTGGGCGAAGGATAGTGACTTCAAAAACGCTGGCACCATGGCGCTTCTTGGCTCTGGCTTTGACCCGGGCGTGACAAACGTATTTTGCGCCTACGCGCAGCAAAATCTCTTTGACAAGATCCACGAGATCGATATCCTAGACTGCAACGCGGGCGATCACGGATATCCGTTTGCGACGAATTTTAACCCAGAAATCAACCTGCGCGAAGTGAGCGCAAAAGGCCGCTACTGGGAGCGCGGCGAGTGGAAAGAGACCGAGCCGATGGAAATAATGT
>NZ_CALHXD010000174.1 GCF_938040115.1 uncultured Campylobacter sp.
CGTCTGCGTGCAGTTTGCGGCGGATACGCAAAGCGATATTTTAAAGCTAACGGGCTCAAATTTGAGCTTGTCGCAAAAGCTCGCCGAGCTAAACGAGCAAAAAGCTGCGCTAGCTAGTCGCCTGGAGGACGTGAGGGGCGCAGTAAAAGAGGAGCTAGAGCGCCTAGATACGGCTAAAACTGCGGCTAGCTACGAGCTTGGGCTAAGGTCTTTGGCGCAAACGCTAAAGCAGCGCGTCGCAGACGACGTAAACTATGCGGCCGCCAAAAAACAAAAGATCGACCCGCAGCGCCTCTCGCGTATCGCGCAAACTACGATAAAAGACGGCGTAGTCGTCCTGATGCGTCAAAACCGCAACGAAATCGTGCGGCAAATCGACGTGTGCGCACAAAATATCGCGCTAAAATTTGGCGAATTTGAGGGCAAAACGGCTGCTATCGAGGTCTTTAGCATAAACGACTATCTGCAATCAAAAGGGATAAATTTAGAGTGCATAGAGGTCGCGGACGCGGTAGCTGGCGCGGCAAACTCGGGCGCGCAAGGCGTATCCGAGGCTGCCAAATTAGCCGCGGAGGAGTTTTTGGGCGCCCAGCGGATAAAAAATTTCGTTTTCGAGCTTAGCGAATTTGAAAAAAGCGAGTTTAAAAAGCAGATCGAAGCCGCGCTAAAAGAGCAAGAAAAGGCGCTCGCAATCAGCGAAGAAGCCCTAAAAAACGAGCTTGCCCAGCTGGCGCAAACTAGCGGAGCGAGCTCGCGGGAGCTAGAGCGACTAAACTCGCAAAGCGAGGCGATAAATGCTATAAATTTGGAGCTGCAAAGTGTTTGAGGAGTTTATAAACGCGTATAAAACGCGGTATTTTAAGATATTTTCGGACGATTTTCACGGGCGATTTAAGCGGCTGCAAAACGAGCTAACCGAGCCCAAATTTCACCCTAGCATCGAGCTAGAGCGCGAGCTAAATAAACTCGATCTATTTTTATCTAGCCCGCTTACAGTCGCTATAGTTGGACAGTTTTCTAGTGGCAAATCTACGTTTTTAAACGCGCTTTTGGGTAGCGAAATCTTGCCCTCGGGCCTAACTCCGGTGACATCCAAGCCGACCTTTATCAGATACGGCGCCGCGCCCGGTCTTAGCGTGCTTTACGAAAACGGCAGAGAGCTGTATCTGGGCGTCGAGGAGATAGGGCGATTCGTCGATCAGCGCGTGTTTGGCGATGATGTTAGCAGGCTTTGCGTTTACGCGCCCTCTGAGATTTTAAAGCTGGTAAATTTCGTCGATACGCCGGGGCTAAACTCGCTCTCAAAGGCCGACACCGCCGTCACGCACGAGGTGCTAAAAGACGTCGCGGGCGTCATCTGGCTAAGCCTCGCCGATAACGCCGCGCGCGCTAGCGAAGCCGCGCAGATCGAGGAGTTTTTAGCTGACGGGGGTAAAACGGCGATCTGCTTGCTAAATCAAAAAGATAAGCTAAGCAAGGACGAGCTTGAGCGGCTAAAAAATCACGCACAAACGACATACGGGAGATTTTTTGGGCGCATCATCGCGGTTTCTGCGAAGCAGGCCGTAACGGCGCAGGCAAACGGCGACGCGGTGCTTTTGGCGGAGTCAAATTTTAGCGAAGTGATAAGCGCTATCCGCGAGCTTTTTGGCGGCGAAGAGATAAAAGAAAAATTCGTGCGCGAAAAGTGCGCTAGGCTGGTTGCCGTAAATGCCGAACAACACGAAAAGATCGCTAAAATTTACGAAAAAGCGGGCGATATAATCGCTAAATTTGACGCCGAGCTGGAGTCAAATTTAAAAGCCGTGCAAGAAAATTTTAAACCGAAAATCGAGCTAGCCTTTAACGAGCTAAAACACGTCGCAAAGCTCGTTGCAGACGAAATATTAGCCAGTCTAAAAAGCGTGAAAAAGTATAAATACGCGCCTCGAAAAACGCTGCTAAAGGGCGAGTATTTTGAAGCTAGCTCGTATGAGGCGGTTGATTTTGACAGCGACGAGGTGTTTTCAAAACTCATCTACAACGACGTAAAATTCGCCAAATTTTTTAGGACGTATAAGCGCGGCTTAAGCGCGCTACAAGAGGAGATCGGCGCGGCACTGGATGAAATTTACGCTCGGCTAGAGTGCGAATTTATGATTTATAAATCCGAATTTGAAAATGCCCAAAAAGAGGACGAAACGCACTCTGATACCGTGTTTGCCGACGTTAGGACGTATGCGGGGCAGGTGTATAGGACGTTTTTGCGAGACTATGAGACGGCGAAATTTAAAGGACTGCAAAAGACGGCGCTGTTTTTTGAAAAGCTAAACCTCAAAGTCGCCGCAAACTACGAAAACGCCGTTAAAATCGCCGTGTATTTTCTAAAAGAAAAAATCGCGGGCTCGATGCGCGCACACGAGCAAAACGGCTTTGCTCTGTTTATCCCAAGCTTTGACGAGGTGCAAGACCGCGTTTTGACGTCGCTAAATTTATACGAATTTGAAAACGAAATGCTAGGTAATGCGTCATTTTTAAATAAAATTTTATCGGCTCTAAAGAGCGAATTTGCGCAGATAAAGAGCGAAAAACTAGCTAAGATCGCAGCTCTATCTGCAGGACACGAGAAGCTAAGGGATGAAATTTTAAAAGCGGGCGAGAGGTTTGGTGAGCAAGATCTCGTTTAAGCGCGTCGATCTAAACTATATTTGAAAGCCAAGTTAAAATTTGCTCCCAAACGGGCTTTTTGTTCTCGTCCTTGAAGCCTAAAAGTAGCTTGATGAATTTAAAAACGAAAATAACGAGCAGGAAAATATACGTGATGAAAATGCCGACTAAAATTTCGTCGAAATACTCTTTTGATATGAAGTAGATGACCGTGCATAGCGGAGCACAAACGGCTGCGATACCTAAAAATAGCTTGACTTGGCGTAGTAAAAAATCACTCATGCTTGATAACCTTTTCAAATTTGAGTAGCTAGGGTTGCATAAATTAAATCGCTTGCCAAATTTTCGCTAGCCGAGCTGCAAATTTAACGCTTAAATTTGCAAGAATGCGCGATAAAGCCGAGCGTGTAACTCAATTTTAGAGCAAGCGCAGTCAAATTTAACAAAAACGTTAGGCTAAATTTAACTAAATTTAATCCGCTGCACTCCAAATTTAGCCAAATTTACCCGTCAAACCCGACTTTCTTATCCTCGCCGAAATTTGAGCTCATCTCGCGCTTGATCTCGCTTTCAAAGTCGCCGATCGTAAATATCCCGTCCTCGCGCACGGCGACTTTTAGAGCCGTATTTTTAAGTGCTAGCATGATTTGCGCGCCGCTTAGCTCAAATTTAGCCAGCTGTTTGACGTCGAAATTTTCTTCAAAGCTCGCATTTTCGGGCAGCACTTTGCGCCAGATCGCAAGACGAGCGGCGAGGTCGGGCTTTTTAAACTCGATCTTATAATCAAACCTGCGAGAAAACGCGATATCTAGGCTTTGCAAGAAGTTCGTCGTGGCGATGAGCACGCCCTCAAAGCGCTCGATTTGCTCCAAAAATATATTTTGCATTTGGTTGTGCATCTTGTCCGCCCCACTGCCGCCCTCGACGCGCGTGCTTAGAAACTGATCGGCTTCGTTTAGCAGTAGCACGGGCTCGCTCTTGCTTTTGGCGCAGATTTCTTTGTAGGTGTCGAAAATTTTACGCACGTTTTGCTCGCTTTCGCCGACGTATTTGCTCAAAATTTTAGAGCAATCAAAGCTAAGAACCTGCTTTTTTAGGCTCTTTGCGAGGCTTAGCGCGCTCATGGTTTTGCCCGTACCCGGCGGTCCGTAAAAGATGATTTTGGCATCCACGTTTTTGCGCGACTTGATGCCCCAGCTAGATAGGCGCGCCAGCACGCGGCGATCTACTTGCTTTAAGATCGCGTCCAGCAGCTCTTTTACCTTGACGTCCAGCACGACGTCGTTTATGTCGGTCGATGGCTCGATGAGCTCAAAGATTTCCTGCTCTTTTACGAGAGTTTCTAGCGCTAGTTTTTTGCTTTTGCTCTCGGTTTTTGGGTGCATTACGCTTTGTAAAATTTCGTCTGTTATGTAAAATGTCCTGCTAAAGCCGCCGTAAGCGTTTAGCGACTCGTCGTAGTCGATGAGGCCGTTTTCGATTAGTTTTGAGCCCTCGTCCAGTAGAGCGCGGTTTTTTATGCGTTCAAATTCATCCGCGCTTAAAATCCCCACAAGCGCGTTTAGATCGCGGTTTGCGTCCGTTTCGCCGACGTATTCTTCCTTTAAAAGCGCGAGGAAAATCAGCTGCTCTTTGTCGTTTAGCGCGTTATCTTTGAAAATTTGCTCGACGGAAATCGAAATTTTGCTTAAATTTAGCCGTTTTTCGATGATGGCTTCTAGCTCTTTCACGTCTTTTTCGAGGCGGCTTTTGGCGTCGCTTGAGACGTTTTTGCTAAAAAACGAGAGCTTGCCGTAAAGCTCCACGCGTAAAAACTGATCTTTTAGATAATCAAGATGATCGGCGTAGGGCGCGACTGCGGGCAACGTAAGTCCAAATTCGCCCTCTTCTAAAATTTTTAGAAAAAGCGGCGAGAGCGAGATCTCGCTGTGAAGCAGGCCTAGTAAATTTGAGCCCGCACCGTCTGCGTTAGGGTTTTTAAATATAGAAAAGCCCTGCACGATCCAGCCGCTTTCTAGCAGGTTTTTTACATCTGCAAGGCCTGCTAAAAATTTATACTCCTCGCTACCAAAAACCGCGCAAAGCACGTCGTAGGCGCTACTTTGCGGAGTGCCCTCGACGTAGTTTTTGCTCAGGTGGCGTAAAATTTTCGCCTCGTTTTCGCTGCATTTTATGAGCGAGGAAATTTTAGAATTTTGCTCGCCGCCGATAAACTCTATCAAAAACCGCACTAAATTTCACCCCTTATCTGATCCTTTAAAACGCGTTTGAGCACCTTGCCCGTCGCATTTTTAGGCAGTTCGTCTTTAAAATAAATCGTCTTTGGAATTTTAAAATTCGCCAAGTGTTTTTTTAGATGCGCGCGGATATCTTTTTCGTCTAGGCTCATATTTTCTTTAAACTGGATAAACGCCGTGACCTCCTCGTCCGCGTGCTCGTCTCTGACGCCGATAACGGCGGCGGCTTCGACTTCGGGTAGCTTAAAGAGCACCTCCTCGATCTCGCGCGGGTAGATGTTGATGCCCTTTGAGATGATGAGGTCTTTTTTGCGGTCGACGATAAAGATATAGCCCTCCTCGTCGATCTTAACGAGGTCGCCCGTGCGCAGCCAGCCGTTTACGATCGTTTCGTCGGTGGCGTCTGGCATATTTAGGTAGCCCTGCATCACGCAGTCGCCTTTTACGATTAGCTCGCCGACCTCGCCTGCGGATAGCTCCATCATCTCGTCGTTTATGCATTTTACTTCGTAGCCCGGCAGCGGCAAGCCGACGCTTGAGATTTTTTGTTTTTGCAGCGTGTTTGCCGATACGATAGGCGAGCATTCGCTAAGGCCGTAGCCCTCTATCAGCACCGCGCGCGGAAATTTAACGCGAAAATCGGTAATAGTCTGCTCGGCCAAAGGCGCTCCGCCGCTGATGAAAATCCTAATGCAGTTAAACCAGCGAAAATACCACGGGATTTTGGCCTTGCCGATAGCCGTATAGATCGCCGGCACGCCTAAAAATACGGTCGCGCGCTTGAGCAGGACCTGTTTTAGGACGTTTGAAAACGGGAAAATGGACTTTACCAAAATAAGCGAACACGCCGAAAATATCGGTAGCAGCACCATCGCCGTGAGAGTAAAGCTGTGAAACATCGGCAAAAACACGGCAAATCTATCTTTCGTGCGTACGTGAAAGACCTCGTGCGCGCCCTGGACGTTTGAGATGAGGTTGCGGTAGCTGATCATCGCGCCTTTTGGCTTGCCCGTGGTGCCTGATGTGTAGATGATGTGGGCTAGGTCGTCGATCTTTGGCTGGTCGGTCAAATTTAGCTCTATACGGCAGTTTAGCGCGTGCGCGTAGGCGATATTGTTTCCGTCAAATTCGGCCCTATCGCCAATCCAGACGATCTTTTTGATCGCAGTTTTGCTATCTAGTCCTTTTATCTCTTTTGCGAGTTCGACCGAAGCAAAGAGAAATTTCGCCCCGCAGTCGTTTATGATGTATTCGAATTCTTCGTATTTTAAGAAGGTATTTATCGGCACTGCGATCGCGCCAAGCAGAGTGATGGCAAAGTAGCTAGCGATAAACTCGGGCGAGTTGTTTACTATCATCGCGACTCGGTCGCCTTTTTTTATGCCCATACCTTGCAAAAACGCAGCCAGCGTAAAGGCGTTTGTGCGTAGCTGATTGTAGCTGATCTTGCTAGTTTCCGTATAGATCGCGATACCGCCGCCGTTTTTATCGACCGCGGCGTTTAGCATATCCTCGAAATTTTCGTAAGGGTAGTTCATGACTGGGCCTTAAAATTTATATTTTACGTTCAAATTTATCGCCTGAGCGTTGCCGCGTTCAAATTTGCCGTTTGGATAGAGTCCCGACGCGTTTGAGTAGTAGTTCACGTCGCGCGCTTTTCTGTCTTGGTAGAAGTAGCTAGCTCCTAGCTCCAAAGCGCCTGTAAATTTGTAGTTAAAGCCCGCTGCATAGATGACGGCTTTGGTATCTGGCAGGTCAAAGCCCGTAGTATCGGCTCTAGAGGCGGCCTCGTCAAACGTAACCGCGCCCATCAGGCGGAGCTTATCCGTCGCGTCGTGCGCTACGCCGATACGGTAGGCGTTGCTGTCCTTCCAGTCACGCTTTTTAGATGCGTCAAATGCCGCAAAAAACGGATTGCGGTAGTGTGCGGCCGAGGCACCAGGGTAGTTGAAGTCAAGCTCTTTCCACGCCGACCAATACGTTCGCTCAAAGTCAAATAGCAGCGTGGTGTTTACGATTTTGTACGATAGGGCTAAATTTAAGCTCGCAGGCAGCGGTACGGATAGCTTTGCGCTGCCGCTATAAGAGCCGCTCGGAAACGCTCCCCTCGGGTGCGCCGGTGCGCTGATGTCGGTGTCGCCTTTTAGATTCATATTTACTTTTGAGCGGTAGGTGGCCGCTAGGCTCAAATTTGAAGTAGGTTTATAGGTGATTGCCGCGTTGTAGCCGAAATTTATGCGGTCGCCTTTGATATCCTGCGAGGCGGGTAGGGCGCCTGAGACCTCCTGCACGGCCTCTCCTCTAGCGTAAACGGCGCGCAGGCCAAAGCCTAACGCGATGTTGTCGGTTAGCGCGTAGGCGACGCTAGGATTTACCTCGATCACTTTTAGGTCGAATTTTTTAGAAGTAGCTTTAGGCAAATTCTCGTCCCATCTCATCGACATTCCCGCAGGCACGACGACTGATAGGCCAAAGCGCCAGTCGTCAAACTGCGGCGTCACGAAGTGAAACGTAGGTACGAGCGCGTTCGCTCTTTTGGAGGTGAGTTTGTTGCCGTTATAGTGCCTATACTTCGTCTTCGACATGCGCAGGTAGGTTAGCGAGCTCTCTAGGTAGTGTCCGCCGTCTAAAAATATCATATTTGCCGGGTTATTATAGGCTGCGTCGGGACCGAAGCTCGTCGCGACGTTTGAGTTTAAAAGCGCGATACTATCGCCGCTTTGCTCGGGGATTTTAAAGCCCGCCGCATTTAGACAGCAGCAAGCCGCTAGGCAAACGCCGATATATT
Organism: uncultured Campylobacter sp.; assembly: GCF_938040115.1. Classification (GTDB taxonomy): domain Bacteria; phylum Campylobacterota; class Campylobacteria; order Campylobacterales; family Campylobacteraceae; genus Campylobacter_A. The sequence goes on from NZ_CALHXD010000174.1 coordinate 7,672, forward strand.
TTCTCATTTATGCTCCTTTAAAGTTTCTTAAAATTTTTATCTCGTCCACCCAGATGCTCTCGTCGATCGTCTCTAAAACTAGCGGGATATCGTCCGTGCGGGGGTCGTTTATGATATTTTCAAATGTCTTTAAGCCCAAAAAGCCTTTGCCCAGGCTCTCGTGGCGGTCCTTTTTGCTGGCTAGGTCAAATTTCGTATCGTTTAGATGCATGCCGCACAGCATATCGCGTCCGACTATCTCGTCAAATTCGCTCATCACACGCTCGTAGTCGTCTCTGATGTCGTATCCTGCGGCAAATGTATGACAGGTGTCTAGGCACACGCCGATCCTGTTTTTGTCGATGCAGCGTTTGATGATATGGGCTAGGTGTTCAAATTTAAAGCCCAAATTTGAGCCCTGACCCGCGGTATTTTCTATGACTAGCTTTACGTTTTGGCTATTTTCTAACAGGAAATTTACCGAGTTTGCGATATTTTCGAGGCAAATTTCGGGCGAAATTTCGTTTAGATACGAGCCTGGGTGAAAATTTATCATCACTAGACCTAGCGCCTCTACGCGGTAAATTTCGTCTAAAAATGCGTTAATGGACTTTTGTCTTTGCTCGGCGCTCGGATGGCCTAAATTTATAAGGTAGCCGTTGTGGGGCAAAACGTGCCTGGGCTCGATGCCGGCTGCTTTTAAATTTTGTTTAAATTTGGAGATATTTTCCTGGGAAAGCGGCTTGGCCTCCCATTGGCGCTGGTTTTTGACGAACATCGCAAAGGCGTTTGCGCCGATGTTTGCCGCATTTAGCGGAGCGTTTTCTACGCCGCCCGCGATGCTGACGTGCGCGCCGATAAATTTCATTGAAGCTCTTTTATGATGATTTTTATGCGGTTTTTAGCGTCGAAAAAGCTGATATTTTTACCGCAAACTTCGTATTTTATTGAATATTTACTTATATCTTGTATAAAACCGCACGAATTTGTCATTACATTTATGCCGTCATACAGCGGTTTGCGCTCCAAAATTTCCGCGAAAAAGTCGTCGTATCTCTCCTCCAAAAAGAACTTTTTGTTAAATTCTTTTTTCTCAAAACACGCGCCGTTCATGCAAATTTTGTCGTTTATTTTGAGATTTACCGTATTTACGCCCGAGCTGTAAATTTGCAAATTTAGCTGGTTTGCGGTTTTATGCAGGAAGCCCACGTCGTTGATTTTTAGCGGCGGAGTGAGGATGGTGACGGTAAATTTGTCTGATGATTTTTGGCTTTGTAGCGCGGCACAGCCGCTAAATGCAAGGCAAGCGAGCGCAGTCAAAGCAAATTTGGAAAATTTTTTCATGATTTTTTATCCTTGGTTTAAGCTATTTTTTATTATCTTTAATGTAAAATCCCATTTCCGCTAATTTGTGGCCCCTTCGTCTAGCGGTTAGGACATCGCCCTTTCACGGCGGTAACACGAGTTCGAGTCTCGTAGGGGTCACCACTTCATTTTAAATTTCACAAAAGATTTTAATTTTATCCGCTTATCGCTTAAACGCCCTTTATCTAAATACAATTTTTCTTAAATTCGGATTTTCTAAAATTTAACCTCAAAACCGTTTGCACCGTATTTTGTAAAACCAAATTTCATTGCGTCAAATTTTAATCTCCGCCAAATAAACAAAGCCAGCCAAATTTAATCGCAAAATTTGATCCCGAAACGCCCATTCTTGCTTGCTTAATCAAATTTAAACCCGTTTTGGCTATAATCGCGCCCTAATTTATAAAAAAGGAAAAAAATGTTCGATTGGATTTTTTCGCCCGAGGCGTGGCTGTCGCTCGTGACGCTAACGGGGCTTGAGATCGTGCTCGGTATCGATAACATCATATTTATCGCGATCCTAGTCGGCAAGCTACCGCCCGAGCAGCGCGACAAAGGCCGCATTTTAGGGCTTTCGCTCGCGATGCTAACGAGGATTGCGCTACTGCTTTCGTTATTTTGGATTATGAAGCTTACCAAGCCGCTATTTAGCGTGTTTGATTTTACGATCACAGGGCGCGATTTGGTACTGATTTTGGGCGGGCTTTTTCTCATCGGTAAGTCCACGCTCGAGATCCACTCAAGCGTCAGCGGCGAGCACGAGGAGCACTCGGCGAGCAAAGGGCATGCGAGTTTTTGGGTCGTTATCGCAGAGATCGCCGTGCTTGACATCGTCTTTTCGCTCGATAGCGTCATCACCGCAGTGGGCATGGCAAACCACATCGAGATCATGATTTTAGCAGTGATACTTGCAGTGGGCGTGATGATGTTCGCGTCTAAGGGCATTTCAAATTTTGTCGATAATAACCCGACGATCAAAATTCTCGCGCTTGCGTTCTTGATCCTGATCGGCTTTACGCTAGTGGGCGAGGGGCTCGGTATGCACGTGCCTAAGGGCTACGTTTACTTTGCGATGGCGTTTTCTCTGGGCGTGGAGCTCATCAATATCTACGCTCGCAAAAAGTCGGCAAAACGCGCAAAAGAGGCTCAAAAGTAAAATTTGAGCCTTTAAATTTGCTTTTGGGCGCGCAGGGCGGCAAATTTGACGCTTCGGCTTTGTTTTTTGAGGCGTTAAATTTAGGCAGGGACGAATTTGAGTGGTAAATTTAAAAAGCAAAGGAGCTAGCGTGGACGTAAAAGGCGAATTTTTAGAGATTTTGGAGGGACTTAGGAGCCAAAAGCTAGCGGCGTTTTCGCAAAAACTCATCAAAAGCCCCGAAATTTTAGGTGTAAAAACTCCCGAGCTAAGACGCCTGGCAAAGCGAAATTTCGCTCGGTTAAATCTAAAGCAGATCGCCGAATACGAGCCCTTTTTTCACGAGGAGTTCATGCTAAAGGGCTTTTTGATAATGCTCGTAAAAGACGACGAAGCTAAATTTAAGCTAGCGAGCGAGTTTATCAAAACGATGCCAAACTGGGCGGTGACAGACGGCTTTGAGCCTAAATTTACCGAGGCGCGCTACGTAGATGCGCTGCTAAAGCAGGCTCTAGGCTCAAATTTAGAATACGAAAAGCGATTTTTCTATGTTTATTTTATGCGTAATTTTAACGCGCTTCCGCTTGAGCGGTTTTTTGAAATTTGTGCCGAGGAAAAAGACGAGCACTACTACGTGCAAATGGCCGCTGCTTGGTGTTTAGCCGAGGTTTTTATCAAATTTGACGGCGCGGGGCGAGAGCTGCTAGAGAGCGGGCGACTGAGTAAATTTACCCACAACAAAACGATCTCAAAGATCCGCGACAGCTACCGCGTGCCAAAAGACGTAAAAGACGCGCTTTTGGAGCTCAAAATCAAGTGAATCTCACAAAAGAGCCCATAAACAAGCTCGTGCTGCGCCTAGCCGCGCCCGCGGGCGTCGCGATGAGTTTTAATACGCTTTACAACGTGACGGGCGTGTTTTTTGCCGCGCACATCTCGACTCAGGCGCTGGCTGGCTTTTCGATGAGTTTTTTGCTCTACATCAGCGTCGTGGGCGTGGGGCTTGGCTTTGGCTCGGCGCTAACGGCGCTTGTGGGCAACGCGCTTGGCGGAGGCAAAGAAAAACTCGCTAAAATTTACGCCGCAAAAGGCGTGTTTTTCGTATTTCTTTGCGCGGTTTTTATGGGACTTTCGGGCTTTATTTTTACGCCGCATTTGCTTAAAATTTTAGGCGCGAACGAGGAGTTTTTACGCGAAGCCATGGCGTATAACCGTGTAATATTCCTTGCTTCGCCGTTTTTCTTACTCATAAAATCCTTAAACGGCGTGCTGGTAGCCGCGGGCGACACAAAGAGCCTGCGAAATTGGCTTTTTGCGGGACTTTTTATAAATTTGGGCTTTTGCTTTTTTTATGTGGATTTTTGCGGACTGGGTATCGGAGGGATAGCGCTGGCAACGGCTTCGGTGCAGCTTCTTGGTTCGTTATTTTTAGGCATTAAGGTCGCAAAAACCGGCATGATAATTTTTTTAAATTTCCGCTCGTTTGCGCCTGAACTTGCCATCTACAGCAAAATTTTAGCCCAGGCCTTGCCCGCGTGTCTAAACTATCTCTCGATGTCGCTTGGCGGGCTCGTGCTCATGCATTTTATCAGCCGCTACGGCACGCACGCAGTCGCAGGCTACGGGCTAGCGCTACGTATCGAGCAGATCGTTATGCTGCCGACGACTGGCATCGCGTCGGCGGTTCTTGGTATCGTATCGCAAAACTTCGGCGCGCGCGAATACGCCAGAGTACGCGGCTGCTACGCTTATGCGGTTAAATTTTTAGCGGTTTACTGCGTTTTTGCGGCGACTTTTTGTCTCGGGCTAGGCGGGATTTTGGTCGGGTTTTTTGACGAGATGCCCGAGGTCGTAAACGCGGCAAAAAGCTATTTTGCGGTAAATTCGCTAGCGTTTATAGGCTACGCGCTCATAAATCTCTCCGGCTCGACGCTTCAAGGCGTAAAAAGGCCCGCGGCGGTTTTTGTTTTAAATTTTACTCGCCAGATAGTGCTGCAAATCGCGCTTTACTCGATTGTTGCGGATATTTTTGACGGCGAGTTGCAAGATATTTTTAAGGCGATGTTTTTTAACGTTTGGCTGATCGGGCTAATTTTTTTCTTTTATACAAAATTTATTCTTAGCCGAGTTTGCGCGGCTTGAAGCGAAAATTTTCACAAATTTTGAAATTTAAGCTTATTTTTCTTGACATACCGTATTTTTTTGGCTACAATGCGCCTTTTCAATAAGTAGGCTAAACTCGCAATGCCTCGGGGTGTAGCGCAGGCTGGTTAGCGCATCTGGTTTGGGACCAGAGGGCCGAAGGTTCGAATCCTTTCACCCCGACCATTTGTTAGATGGTGAGTGTAGCTCAGTCGGTTAGAGCATCAGATTGTGGTCCTGAGGGTCGTGGGTTCGATTCCCATCACTCACCCCACTTGGGCGCTCGTAGCTCAATTGGATAGAGCGACAGACTTCGGATCTGTAGGTTATGGGTTCGACTCCTATCGGGCGCGCCACTTTGTTTTTATGCGCTCATAGCTCAGCTGGATAGAGCAACGGCCTTCTAAGCCGTAGGCCTCAGGTTCGAATCCTGATGGGCGTACCACTTTATTATTGTTGTGCGGATGTGGTGAAATTGGCAGACACGCCAGACTTAGGATCTGGTGCCCCACGGCGTGAAGGTTCAAGTCCTTTCATCCGCACCATCCAAAACTCCCTAAAATACGATATTTCAAGACTTAAGCTTTCAAAAGGTAGCCCGATAGGTAACCCAAACTTCATACTGTTTAGTTTCTAGTTTAATGTTTCAAAAACTACTATATTATTTGATCGCTTTTTTACAAAGATGTAAAAAGTATATTTTTCTAATTTTTTATAAAATGGTTTCTATATTTTTGCTTTTGTTTGTACTAAAATTTATTTAGATCGCAACATATATTTTCTATTATTTTATATATTTTTAGCCAAACGAATATAGATAATAGAGTAGATGAGCTATAAAATGTGGATGTTAGTGAAAATTTTCCTAATTCCTCGCCAGAGGCGATGACACAAATAAAATCAATTTATGAAATAAATCAGAAAATTATTTTTACCATCTTCGTGTTTGTATTTTAAAGTATGGCCGTGTTTTATAAAAATTTGGTTTGCGATATAAAGCCCAAGCCCCAACCCAGAATTTGACGTCTCAAATTTTCTATTAAAAGTTCTATTAAAATCAAGCCTTTGCGGATCAAGCTCATCGCCTACGCTACTTATACATAGAGTATTTTTATCTATGCTTACAACAACCTTTTCGCTAGAGTATTTTAAGGCGTTATCGATCAAATTTTTAATTCCGGTTGCATAAAGCTCAAAATCAACCTCAACCGCACTTATTTCCGCATCCGCTCGCACTTCTATGCGGCTCGTGTCTTTTAATAAAAGCATATCTACCGAGTGATCGACGATGTCTATAACTCGGTGCTTATTTTTC
>NZ_CALHXD010000175.1 GCF_938040115.1 uncultured Campylobacter sp.
GCAGATGGAATCCGAAGATGAAAAAATTCATTTTCGGCGAGAGAAAAGGTATCTATATCATAGATCTACAAAAAACTATCCGCTACTTCCGCTACACTTATAACGTCGTGCGCGACGCGGCTGCAGAGGGCAAGACTATACTTTTCGTAGGTACTAAAAAGCAAGCCGGCGCAACTCTAAAAGAGTATGCCGAAAAATGCGGCATGCCGTACGTAAATCACCGCTGGCTAGGCGGCATGATGACGAACTTCGGCACTATCCGCCAATCTATCCGCAAGCTCGAAGTAATCGAGGCTATGGAAGAAGACGGCTCTATAAATTTACTAACTAAAAAAGAAGCGCTAATGCTTCGCCGCAAAAAAGAGAAGCTTCTAGCGTCTCTAGGCGGTATCAGAAACCTAAAAACCGTGCCTGATATGATTTTCGTCATCGACACCGTAAAAGAAAAAATCGCCGTACAAGAGGCTAACCGCCTAAAAATCCCTGTCGTAGCTCCGATCGATACAAACTGCGATCCTGACGTTATCGACTTCCCGATCCCTGGCAACGACGACGCGATCCGCTCGGTTCAGCTTTTCTGCCAAGAGATGGCTGAGGCTATCATCGAGGGACGCTCTCAGCTTGAAAAAGACGGCGGCGAGCTAGAAGAAGGCAAAGAGGCCGTAAGCCAAGCCGAAAAAGACGCAGTCGTAAACGAAGCTGTTAACGAAGACTTCTCCGAGGACTTCAGCGAGGACGAAGAGTAATGGAAATCAGCGCACAAATGGTAAAAGAGCTCCGCGAATCAACCGGAGCCGGAATGATGGACTGCAAAAAGGCGCTAGCCGAAGCTAACGGCGATATGGAAAAAGCCGTTGATATATTGCGCGAGAAAGGCCTAGGTCAAGCTGCTAAAAAGGCTGACCGCCTAGCTAGCGAGGGGCTTGTGAGCGTTGTTGTTTGCGACCACTGCAAAACCGCAACTATCAGCGAGATAAACTCTGAGACAGACTTTGTCGCTAAAAACGCTCAGTTTCAAAATTTGACAAAAGACACTACGGCGCACATCCAGACAAATTTGATAAAAGACGTCGAGAGCCTAAATGCAAGCGTTATCAACGGCGTTAAATTTGAAGATTATTTTAAAACCCAGATCGCTACTATCGGCGAAAATTTGGTCGTTCGCCGCTTTGAGACTATAAAAGCGGACGACAAAGGCGTAGTAAACGGCTACGTACACTCAAACGGCCGCGTAGGCGTACTGATCGGCCTAGCTTGCGAAAGCGCTGAAATCGCAAGCAAAGCGGCTGAATTTGCAAGAAATTTGTGTATGCACGCAGCCGCTATGAAACCAAGCGTAATAAGCTATAAAGACCTTGATAAAGATTTTGTCGAGAAAGAATTTATCGCACTTCGCGCCGAGCTTGAAAAAGATAACGAAGAGCTAAAACGCCTAGGCAAGCCGCTTCACCACATCCCTGAGTATGCTAGCCGCTGCCAGATAGGCGATGCCGAGCTTGCTAAAGCTACGAAAGCCATCGAAGAAGAGCTAAAAGCTGAAGGTAAACCCGAGAAAATTTGGGATAAAATCATCCCTGGCAAGATCGAGAGATTTTACGCCGACAACACCGTTTTAGATCAGCGCCTTACGCTACTTGGACAGTTTTACGTAATGGACGATAAAAAAACTATCGAGCAAGTCGTTGAAGAAAAAGGCAAAGAGCTAGGCGGCAAGATCGAAGTAGTAAAATACGTTCGCTTCGAGCTTGGTGAAGGCTTAGAGAAGAAAAACGAAGACTTTGCGGCCGAGGTTGCGGCGCAAATAGGCTAAATTTATGGAAATCTTAAAGGGCGTAAATCTAGGCTTTGCGTATGATTATACGCTCTTTGAGAATGTAAATTTAAGCGTCAATGCCGGCGGCAGCTGCGCTATAACGGGCGTTAGCGGCTGCGGCAAATCAACCATACTCCATATACTTTCTACTCTTTTACGACCCAAAAACGGCGAAGTTATCTACGGCGGCAAGTCGCTTTACGACTTACCTGCAAACGAGCTTTTACGCATTCGTAGATTTGATTTTGGTATTATTTTCCAGGCGCACTATCTTTTTAAAGGCTTTAGCGCGCACGAAAATATCGAGCTAGCCTCCGTTTTATCCGCGCAAAAGATCGACGATGAAATTTTGGCAAATTTAAAAATAGACGGCGTAATGAACCAAAAAGTAGGCGAGCTAAGCGGCGGGCAGCAGCAACGCGTCTCGATCGCTAGAGTGCTTTGCAAAAAGCCGCGCGTGATATTTGCCGATGAGCCGACCGGAAATTTAGACAAACAGACCGCAAACGAAGTGATGCAAACGCTGTTTAACTACATCAAAGCAAACGATGCGGCGCTGGTTTTGGTCACTCACGACAACGAGCTTGCGCAAAAATGCGACGAGGTTTATCGCCTCGAAGACAAAAAATTCTCTTTAATTTCTCCCGAAGCTATTTGAATATTTTTGCAGCAACGATTTGCCAAATTTATGGCTTAAAATTTAAGCTCAAATTTGTGAGCTATTTTTAAGTCAAATTTATCGTAAGAGGTTTTGTGTTCGCAAGACATAGCGACTTGTTAAAATTGCCGCGACAAGCCTAATTTCGACTTCGGCAACCGACAAAACATAAAAACGAACGCCTACAGCTTGCCGTGCCGCAAAACTAAAATTTAACCCAAAAACAAAAATTCAAAGCGGTCGATAAATTTAAACCGCCTGAATTTTAAAATGGGCAACTGCGTGTATAATTTTAGCGCTCAAAGCAGCATTTACCGCGCCTAATCTAGCTAAAATTTCCACACGTTTTCATTTGGCTTTTAAATTTACCGAATTTTCAAGGATTTAACCCTAAAATAACGGCATTTAAATTTAAAACGAAAGAGTCAGGTGGAGCTAGTCGAGTTTTTCGCGCCCGAGCGCGTCATCACCTTTATGCTACTGTTTGCGCGTATCGGCGGGCTGATGTTGTTTTTCCCGTTTTACGGACACGAGCAGATCCCTATGAGCGTCAAGACCGCGTTTTCGTTTTTGCTTACGCTATTTTTGTTTCCGCTTGCTAGCATTAAAAACGGCGAGATTTACTATCTAGCCGTAGAGATCGTGAGCGAGGCGGCGCTGGGTGTTTGCGCGGGGTTGCTGCTTTACATCGTTTTTGCTAGTTTGCAGCTAGCAGGCGAGCAGATATCGATGATCATGGGCTTTTCGATGGCTTCGGTACTTGACCCGCAGACCGGCCTTAGCTCGCCCGTAATCTCAAATATCATAAATTTCCTCGCTCTTATGACTTTTTTGGCCTTTGACGGGCATCATTTGATCTTGCTTTTTATCTCAAATTCGCTTACGCACGTGCCGCTGGGCGGCTTTTACCCGAGTCCCGATATCGTGCAGTACGCCTCAAAGTCCATGATAAATTTATTTACTTTTGGATTTATCATTTCCTTCCCGATTTTGGCGCTTTCGCTGCTTTCTGATTTGATTTTCGGTATGTTGATGAAGACGATGCCGCAGTTTAACCTGCTAGTCGTGGGCTATCCGATCAAGATCACGATCGGCTTTGCCGTGCTGATCGCGATACTAGCGGGCATGATGGAGCTTTTTAGGCAGCTTGTGCTTCGCGTTATCAACGACCTTCCGTCGCTATTTTTCTAAAACTAAGCTTGAAGTAATGGAAAATGTTTTAAAATACGTTTTTTAGGTATAAAAAGGAGAATTCGTGAAAATCGTTCTTGTAAACGCCAATCCCGCGGTATCGCGCTTGGCGACGCTGGCTCTTAGCAAAATGGGTTACGAATACGTCGAGATCGGCGATGCCAGCGAGCTTAGCGGCGTTTTTGACGTGCTTATCATCGACAGCGATATCGACGCAAAAGAGATGAACCTAAAAGAATTCGCAAATAAAATTTTATACCTTTCTTCTAAAAATTCTCCGACCTTTGAAAATGCCGACAGGATACTGCCAAAGCCGTTTTTACCGACGGAATTTATCACTATCGTAGAGGATCTGGCGAACAAAACAAAGAGCGCCGAGCCTGCTGCGGCAAAAGACGAAACCGCCGAGGTCTCGGTCAAGGGATTTGAGTTTATAGACGATCCGACCGAAGACGTCTTTGAAGACGAGATCATGGAACTGGATCCGGGCGAGCTTAGGCTAGACGACGAGCTTGACGATATTTCGCAAGCGGCATCCGGCAAAGATAGCGCCTTTGACGAGCTAAACGAGATCGTAAAAGCTATCGACGATATGGACGAGCTAAGCGAAAAACTCGGAGACGAAGAGCTGGATCTGGACGGCGAGGACGATGAGGCTATGGAATTTGACGAGTTTGAAATAGCCGCAAAAGACGATAAATTTGACGATCTTTCTACGGATTTGGATATGCCGGATGAGCTTATGGATATCAAATTTGAAACGGCGGACAAGCCTGAACTCGGCGCAACGCAGTTCGTCGCCGCGGACAGCGAAGATGAGCCTGGAGAGGCTGAGGATAAATTTGAGCTTGATTTTGACGGTAGTATCGAGGATATTAAACATCAAATCGACGAAATAGATAAGATGGACGAACTATCTGAAAATTTGGATACTGGCGACGAACCTTTGGACGCTAAATTTGAGGCAGCGAACGAGCCTGATATGGCCAAGTTTGTCGATATGGATGGTGCGGACGAGCCTGAAGCTTTGCAAAGCCTTGAGCAAGCGGAAGATGACGATAAATTTGCAATAGAAGAAGCTGAGGAGCAAGAGGATATCTTCGCCGATATGGATATGAAATCCGACGAGCCAGACGAGCAAGAGGTGCAGGTCAAAAATAGCGCCTTGGGCGATGAGTTTTTGCTAGACGATATGGATTTAGCGGGCGAGGAAGAGAAAGAGGATTTTAAGAGCGAAGCAAATTTAACGCAAGATGCTTTGGATGATGAGCTTGCGGATGATATTTTTGCTGTAGAGGAGCAAGGCGAGACGGAAATAAGCTCCGAGCAGGAAGAGCAAGAAATCAGCGAGCCTGAAGCCCTGCAAAACGAGCCTGAAATAGAGCCGCAGATTGATCCGAGCGAGTATGGCGACATCGAGCAAATCAGCGAAAAAGATATGGCTTTAGCGCTTAACGAGAGCGGATTTGAGAGCGGCGAAGCGGCGGATTTAGGCTTGCACAAATCTCAAACGGCCTCAAAAATAGACGAGCTTAAGGCTCAAATTTCAGACGCTGTGGCTAAAAATCTAGAAAATTCGCTGCAAGACGGCGAGCTCCGAGAGGCTCTAAAAAATCTCAACATAAAAATCAATATAAGCTTTGAGGAAAAGTAGTTGAAAGGGCAAATTTTAATTATCTCCGGCCCCAGCGGTAGCGGTAAAAGCACGCTTTTAAGCCGTCTTTTAAAAGAGGAAAATGATCTTTACTTTTCGATCTCAAGCACAACGAGAGCGCCGAGACAGGGCGAGACCGATGGTGTGAATTATTATTTTACAAGCGAAGACGAGTTTAAAAAAGGCATAGACGCGGATGAGTTTTTGGAGTGGGCGTGCGTGCACGGCAACTACTACGGCACCTCGCTAAAGCCCGTTTTAAAGGCGCTTAAAGAGGGTAAAATAGCGATTTTTGACATTGACGTGCAGGGTTTTAATATCGCAAAATCAAAATTTGCCCAAAATATTACCTCCGTTTTTATCACGACTGCTAGCAAAAATGAGCTAAAATCAAGGTTGCAAAATCGCGGCACCGATAGCGCGGAAACCATCGAAAAGCGGCTGATAAACGCGGTCGGCGAGATGGAGCATATCTTAGAATACGATTATTTTTTGATAAACGACGACTTGCAAAAATGCTACGAAAATTTGCGCGGGATTTTGCGCTCGATGCGCCTAAAAACGTCAAATTTAGACGCAAAAGAGATTATTAACAAATGGAATAATTGATAAAATTATGCTAATATAACGAAAACCAAAAGGAGAAAAAATGGGTCCAAGCGTCCAACAATTGCTTATTATTTTACTTATCGTGGTCTTGCTTTTTGGAGCGAAAAAGATCCCCGAGCTCGCAAAAGGCCTAGGTAAGGGAATAAAGAGCTTCAAATCGGAAATGGAAGACGATAAAAAAACCGAAAACGTAGAAAAAGTAGAAGAGAAAAAAGAAGAAACCGCAACTGCCGCAAAGACCGAAGATACGGCTAAAAACGCGTAAGGAAAGGCGTTGAAAAAAAGCGTAATAAACGAGATAAAAGGCGCCGCAAGCTTTGACTTTGCGCTGGAAAAGCCAAAAGATAAGGGCTTGGCGCACTACGCTATGCCTACTTTTAGCCTAGCAAAACAGCTCAAAAAATCCCCAGTAGCCATCGCTGCCGAGATAGCGTCTAAATTTGAAAATAGCGAAGTTTTTGAGGCTACGGCGCTAAACGGATATATAAATTTTAAACTAAAGCCTGCATTTTTGGATAAGTTTGCTTCAGCTAGCCTTGCAAATCCGAACGAGTTCGCAAAAGGCGGCGCAACTAGCGGCGAGAAAATTTTACTCGAGTACGTCAGCGCAAACCCGACCGGCCCGCTTCACATCGGGCATGTTAGAGGCGCAGTTTTTGGCGATACGCTAGCTCGCGTTGGGCTTCATATCGGCGAAAATATCTCGACTGAATACTACATCAACGACGCAGGCAATCAAATCGAGCTTCTAGGTACGTCTATTTCGCTTTGGGCGCGCGAAAATCTGTTCGGCGAGAGCGTGGCGTATCCGGAGAAATTTTATCGAGGCGACTACATCGAGCCTATCGCAAAAGAGGCGCTAGAAAAATTCGGCAAAGAGATATTTTATGACGAGAGTCGAAATTTCGAGTTGGCCGAGTTTGGCAAGGATAAAGTGCTTGTTTTGATCAAGCAAAATTTAGCCGACGCGCAAATTTTCATCGATAACTGGGCTAGCGAAAAGAGCTACTACGACAAGCTTCCGCTCACGCTAGATCGCCTAAAAAACGAGAACGGCATCTATGAGAGCGAGGGTAAAATCTGGCTAAAATCAAGCGAAGTCGGCGACGAAAAGGACCGCGTCATCGTGCGCGAAGACGGTCGCGGCACCTATCTGGCCGGCGACGTCGTGTATCACGACGATAAATTTAGGCGCGGATTTGATCGCTGTATCAACATCTGGGGCGCCGATCACCACGGCTATATCGCGCGTATGAAGGCGGCGCTACATCTGCTTGGATACGACGAAAATCGCCTTGAAATCATACTTTCGCAGATGGTGAGCCTGCTAAAAGACGGCGAAGCCTACAAGATGAGCAAGCGCGCGGGCAACGTCGTGCTGATGAGCGACGTGGTCGAGGAGATCGGCTATGAGGCGCTTAGATTTATGTTTCTTAGCAAGCGCTGCGACACGCACCTGGAGTTTGACGTGGACGAGCTAAAGCGCGAGGATAGCTCAAACCCGATATTTTACATCAACTACGCACATGCAAGGATCAATCAAATTTTTGCAAAAGCCGGCAAAAACGTCGCCGATATTGCGGGCGTGAAATTTGCAAATTTAAACGAAGACGGCAAAAATTTGCTATTTGAAGCGCTTACGCTAAACGATGTTTTAGTCGATAGCTTTAACACGCGCGCGGTAAATAAAATTTGCGACTATCTAAAGAGCCTGGCTGCGAATTTTCATAAATTTTACAACGAAAATCGCGTCGTAGGCAGCGAGAACGAAGACGAGCTTTTAAAGCTTTTCGCCGTCGTCGCGCTCTCGATAAAAACGGCTCTAGGGCTAATGGGTATCGCCGCAAAAGACAAGATGTAGAGTCGAATTTGAATAAATTTAGAAGCGCCAAGCGGCGCTTCTCGTTTAAAAACAACCACTTAAAATCCATGAATATTTCTAAAATTTCCGCCGCATTTTTCTTTATATTTTTGATAGCCATAGAGTATCTCGCCCTCACGCCCGCGCAGATAAAACTCATCGAAAACAGCTGGGATAAGGCAAATCATTTCATCGCTTTTGCCGCGCTTTACGTTACTTTGCATTTTGGCTTTTCTAGGTTAAATTTGGGCGCAAAGGTTGCTATTTTGCTAGCTTACGGCATCCAGATAGAAGTAGCGCAGTCGTTTGTGCCGGGCCGCTATTTTAGTCTGTTAGATATCGTTGCAGACGGCATCGGTATAGTTTTTGGGATCTTGGCGGCGAGAATTTTGAACGGATTTAAGGCGAGATTTTAAATTTAAGACTCCAAATTTGACTAGCGCGAGATTTTTATACCGCACCGTTTTGCCTGGTGTAAATTTAGCATCAAATTTGCAGGCTCAAATTTAAACTAGCCCGCGGAGTAAAACGATAAATTTATAAATAGTCGCTAAAATATGCCCTAAATTTAGCAGCAAAAGGCAAGAAAAGAGCGCAATCCGCAGCTAAATTTAAGCAAAAAATCCAAAACGAAAGAGTAAAAAATGAAATGGCAAGACAGCAGACGAAGCGACAACGTCGAGGATAGACGGCAAAACAGCGTAAACAGCATGGGTTCGCTGGGTGCGCTCATACCGATTATCAGATTTTTGCTGGGCTCAAACATTGGCCGCGTGGTGCTAGTTATCGGCGCAGTGGCGTATTTTATGGGCTTTAACCCTCTAGCGCTACTTGAGGGCGGCGGCGCCGGCACTCAAAGGGCGGCATTAGATAGCCCGCAGGAGAAAGAAAAGGTCGCCTTCGTCTCGGCGGTATTGGCGCAGACCGAGGACGTGTGGAGCAAGGTGTTTAAGGCGGGTGGCGCGCAGTACAAGGAGCCTAGTTTGGTACTTTTTAGAGACGCGGTCTCTAGCGCGTGCGGCATGGCGAGCTCGCAGACGGGGCCTTTTTACTG
>NZ_CALHXD010000176.1 GCF_938040115.1 uncultured Campylobacter sp.
CTCTAGCATAGTAAAAGCTTTTTTCATTAAATTTATCCTCTAATCATCTTTTATAATCTTAAAATTTGCGATTTTTACGCCGAATTTATAGACCGCTATATTACCATAATTATCTTTCTGGTCCAAAATTGCTAATCGCAAATTTGCGTCCGGATGAGCGTCTATGCCGTAAAATTTAAGTCTCAAATCTAGCTTTTTATCGTCCGTGAAAATTTTTTCTACGCCTTCATTTTTTAGCTCTTTTGCAAGCTCTTTTGCTACATGATATCTATAGACAAAATGCTTGGTCGGGTCTTTTAGCACGCCGTAAAGCATCTCGTTAAAAAGTACGAACAAAAACCCAACGAGCAAAGAAGCCGCCGCAAAAGAAGCTAAAATTTTATACCCGCGTCTAAACATCGGCAGTCTCACGCGGTAAGAGCTAAAAAATACCCGAACCAAAATCGGCACGGAAATAACGCAAAAAGGCAGGTAGTTTTCGAGCTCAAGCCGCTGTCTGATCGATAAAACCAAGCAAAACAAAAATGCCGTTATACAAACGAACCAGAGCAAATTTTTGGTCTCTTTTATCCAAATTCTATACATAGCATAGACGAAATAGACGAAAACAAAAGGCGAAAACGCGGCAGCAAAGATACTCACGGTGTCAAGCAGATGGCCTCTTGGTTTACCGCCCGAGTTAAATCCGTAAAGATAAAAACAAAGCGCAAAAAGCAGCGCCGCCACCCACGCCATCTTAGCGTCGCGCCTATAGACGGCAAATATAAAAATAGCCGAAAAATAAACCAAAAATGCGCCGCTAATAAAAGGCAACACACACAAAAGCGCGTAAAAAGCAAGCATTTTGCGTAGCTGATAAAGATAAATACTTAAAAGCGAAAGCGCGATTATGATGCCGGCGTCGTTTACCAAGATCGCCGACGCCATCGTCGCAGGAAGCAGTATAAACACGACCGCGCTTACTACTCGGTCAAATTTGCGTTTTAAAATTTGCTTTGAGACCTTGTATAGCAGCGCGACGCTAAAAATGTGGCAAAAAACGAAAGGAAGGCGCAAAGCATAGTCGTTTTGTCCGAAAATCTCAACCGAAGCTCTAGCCAAAACGGCTGAAATTTTAGGCGAGTTATAAAACGCATCCGCCTCGTAGTAGCTAATGCTAAGCGTGCTAATCGCGTACGACAAAAAGCAAAAATCTATAAGGCAGATGATAAAAAGTAAAAACGTTTCCGAGCGCAACATGGCTAAAATTTGGGCTTAAATTTGCTCTTCCCAGAAAAACTCTATCCACTCATGTGCCTCTCTTACCGTGAAATCAGGCAGCAAAAGAGCTTTGCGTTTATAAAAGATAGTCGCGATCTTTAGCTCGATATGCGGGAAGCGCTTTAAAAGCTCTTGTTTGATAGCTATCATGCTCTCGCCCGTATCTATCATATCGTCCACTATCAAAATTTTATTAAATTTAGATAGATCGGGGACGTTAAAGATATCGATAGTATCGAGCTTTTTAGTCTCTTCGTAGTGGATTGAGTTTAGCGTAAAAAGATTGCGGTTATTTAGCAAGCTCGCCAAAAAATGCCCCAAAGTAAGCCCGCCGCGGGCGATTGCCAAAATCACCTCGGGCTCGAAATTTGCTTTGATATCTCGCACCATTATTTTTACGTCTTTATGAAATTCCTCAAATGGATACTTCAGCATATTCTCTCCTTAATGCACTAAAAATACTATAAAACTAATGAGCGCAAGTACGATAACGCCGATATTTACGTATTCCCACTCCCGTCTAATGATACGAACCAGCAAATACGCCATAAATCCAAACGAAAGTCCCGTCGTGATCGAGTACGTAAGCGGCATCAAAATAACTATCAAAAACGTCGAGATAGCGATGGCCGGATCTTTAAAATTTATATTTCCAAGCTCGCTAAACATCAGCACGCCCACCATCACGAGTATCGGATATATCGCGTTTGAAGGGATAGCTTTAAAAAGCGGCAACATAAAAATCGTAAGTACGAAAAATAGTCCGCAAAACACCGCCGTTAGTCCCGTTTTACCGCCCTCTTCTACGCCGCTAGCGCTCTCGGCAAATGACGTCGTAGTGCTAACGCCTACTAGCGAACCAACCATCGTGGCTACCGCGTCGGCTTCGAGAGTTTTTTCTAGTTTTTCGACGCCTTTTTGATTGCTCTCGTCAAAGATCCCCGCTCTATTTCCCACGCCCGCTAGCGTACCGATAGAGTCGAAAAGATCGGTCACGAAAAATGTAACGATTACCGGAAGCAGCGCAAAAGATAGCGCGCCCATGATGTCAAGCTCTAAAAATATCGGCGAGATCGAAGCCGGTAGCGAGATAAATTCCTTCGGATACGGCGCAATGCCGAAAATCCAGGCGATCACAGATGTGGTAAATACCGCGATGATAAAGGCGCCTTTAACCTTCCACGCCCAAAAAAGTATAACGAAAAATAGTCCCACAAAGCCCAAAATAACGTTTGGATCTTTTAAATTTCCAAGTCCGACCAGCACGGCGTCATTATTTACAACTACTCCCATCTGCTGAAGTCCGACAAAGGCGATAAACGCGCCAATGCCCGCGCTTATCGAGCGCCTGACGTCGTCCGGGATAGATTTTAAGACCCAGATTCTAAAATTCGTAAAAGATAGCACGACGAAAATTATACCCGAGATGAAAACCACGCCCAGAGCCGTCTGCCACGGTATTTGCATACCAAGCACCAGACCGAATGTAAAATACGCGTTTAGCCCCATTCCCACGCTCATCGCCACAGGCGTGTTCGCCCACAGGCCGTTTAGCACGGTAGCGATCACGGTGATGAGCGCCGTAGCCGTGATGAGCGCGTCCATAGGCATGCCCGTTTTGCTCATGATTATCGCGTTTACAGGCACGATATACATCATCGTTAAAAAGGTCGTGAGTCCCGCGCTAAACTCGGTCTTTACGCTAGTGCCGTTTTGCTTGAGTTTAAAAAAATCCAATTCCGCCTCCTTAGTTATCGTAAATTTTTAGTTCGTTATACAAGCTATCTCGCTCTACGGGGACAAATCCCGACGTCTGAATGAGATCGGTAAAATTTCTAAGACTCATACCGCTTGCCGATTTCGCTCCGGCCGCGCTTTGGATGCTCTCTTTTTCTATCGTGCCGTCTAGATCATCAGCGCCGAATTCCTGCGCGACCATCGCTAAATTTATCGTCGACGTCGCCCAGTATGCCTTTATGTGCGCGACGTTATCGAGCACCAGGCGCGAGATAGCAAAGGTCTTTAAAATTTCGGCCGAGCCGGGATAGTTTTCCACTTTTAGATAGTTGTTGTCGCGCTGATAAACCAGCGGGATAAAGGCGTTAAATCCGCCAGTTTTGTCCTGTAAATCGCGAATCCTCAGCATATGATCGATGCGGTTTTGCCTGCTTTCTACGTGGCCAAACAGCATCGTAGCGTTGCTTTCCCTGCCTTTTTCGTGCCAAAGGCGGTGGATTTTGAGCCAGTTTTCCGAGCTTACCTTACCTTTGCAGATTTTACGCCTAACCTCTTCGTCAAAGATCTCCGCTCCACCGCCTGGCATCGAGTCTACGCCGTATTCGAGCATCTTTTCTACGACTTCTTCGTAGCTAAGGCCGTGTTTTCGCGAGAGGAAATCAACCTCCGCCGCTGTTAGCGCTTTGACGTGGATTTGCGGGTATTTTTCTTTTATTTTTTTAAAAATTTCCAAATACCACTGCCATGGCGTCTCGGGGTTGTGCGCCGAGACGATATGTATCTCTTTTGCGCCGCCGGCGACGCTTTTTTCGACGATTTTTAGGATCTCTTCGTGACTCATCGTATATGGGTTTGGATTTTTGCGGTTTGCGGAAAACGCGCAAAATTTACACACGTCCGCGCAGATGTTGGTCGGATTTATATGCCGATTTACGTTAAAAAACACCTTTTTGCCGTGCATTTTTCGCCGTTTGGAGTTTGCGAATTTACCCAGCGTAAAAAGATCTAGGTCATACAAGCCTGCGCATTCGTCCGCGTCCAGACGCTCGCCGCTTTGGAGTTTTTCTATTAAATTTGTCAAATTTTATTCCGAAAATAGATATTAAACGGCGATTATATGTTAAAAAAGCTTTGTTTTTGCAAAATTTTAGTATCATCGGATAAAATTTACACAAAAAGACGGCGGTAAAAAAGTGGCTTTAAAAGGAAATTTAAGCGGCGTTTTGGGCGGCGCAAATTTGGCCTCGCAGCTAAAAAAGCTTCAGGGCAAGGGCTTTGCAAATTTCATCGCAAAGCAAAGCGACGAGCTGATAAAAGCTCTGTGCACGCGGGTTTTGGACGAGATTTTTGCGGACTTTAACCCGGACGTCGATTTTATCCCGTTTTGCGTCATCGCTACCGAAAAGTACGCCGACAACCTCATCTCCACAAGCTCGGTTTTAGAAGTTTTACTCGTCTTTAAAGAAAACGCCGGCTTTAACGTCAAATTTATCCTAAAAAAGCTAGTCGCCACGCTTGAGAGCTCAAATTTAAAACTAAATATCAAAATTTGCGAGCTGGGCGAAATTTACGAAGCGCATAAAAACGACCATAAAGCAAAGGCCGCATTTAGCCGTATCCGCTACATCTGCGGCTCGCGTACGCTCTACAAAGCCGCGCGCTCACAGATTTATAAAACTCGCGAGTTTAACGCGCAAGAAAATCTCAAATTTTACGCCAAAAATCTGGGCGCCTTTAACGATATCCCAAACATAAAGCAAGAACCTGATCTAAAAAACGATCTAGGCGGCACGAACGACATCTACTACCTAAACTGCGCTCTAAACGGCTTTGAAAACGAGATCAGCATGCGCTCGCAGGCTCTAAAATTTATCGACGAAAAGGAGCTTAGCGCGCTAAATTTGGCGACAGATTTTATCCTTTGCGTAAAATCAGCGCAAAATTTAACCCTAGGCTCGGACGTTTTCGCCCCCGCAAAGCTAAACGAGATCACCGCGCTCATGCAAACCAAGTCCAAAAAAACGCAAGAAAACAGCAGCGTCATCTCGCAAAAGCTCTTTTCCTGCATGCACTCGGTCGCGGTTTTCTCGCGCTATCTGGTTTCTAGCTTTTACAGGAGCAAATTTACAAGCGGGGCTAAATTTAGCGAACTACGAGCTGCGCGGCTAAAAAACGGATTTTATAGGTTTGAAAATACCATTTACGTCCCGCTACACGTCCGCGCTAGGCCGCTAAATGCAGTGCTAAAACAGCTTTTGGCTCTTGGCGATGCGGAGTATAAATTTGACGTCGGAACGATCTTTTACCTAAAACGCGCGCAAATCAGCAAAGAGGACGCCGAGGATTCGCTCGCGCTTTTTAGAAAAATTTTGATGCGAAACCACGCTCACTGCATCATCAAGGCGCTTTTGGACGCGGAGATTTTGCCCGTTTTGGTTAAGCCGCTCGAGCACGCCGTAAATTTGGCCGAATTTGACGGCTACCATAAATTTAGCGTCGGCGAGCACTGCGTTTTAAGCGTCAAATTTGCCGAAAATATCAAAGATAAATTCGTAAAATCGCTCTACGACGAGCTTTGCATCGAGGGGCGCACGCTGCTAAAGCTAGCTTTGCTCCTGCATGACGCGGGCAAGGGGCTAGGCGGCGATCACTCGGTCGTGGGCTCAAATATCTTTCGCGCCTACGCCGCAAAGCTAAATTTGAGCGCAAAGGCCGTAAATATCGGCGTTACGCTCGTGCGCTACCACACGCTGATGAACGACGTGGCAAACCGCGAGGATATCTACGATCAGCGCACGATTTTTAGCTTTATCTCAAAACTAGGCGACCCGCAAACGCTAAAACTCTCCTACATCGTCGCTTATTGCGTGATAAACGCGACGGATGAAAAGCTCTATACGCCCTATCTGGCGCGACTTTTGCGCGAGCTTTACGGCATTTGTTTGCAAAGCTTTGAGGATGAAAATCTGCTCGATGAGGCTTCAAGGCGCGTAAAAAAGGAGCTTAGCATCAGGCGAAACGCTAAATTTGCAGCCTTAAGCGAAAATTTGAAAGAAAAAATTTTCGCTATCCGCTCAAATTTGCTCTTTGCTAAATACCAACCAGCAGATATCATTAGCATCGCCCAGGCCGCGCAAAGTGCGGATAAATTAAGCGTGCAAGTACAAAATCACCAAAGCCTAAGCATCGAAATTTACGCGCAAAACTATCCAAATTTAGCCGTTTTGCTCTCGGCTTTGGCCCACCTTGATCTTGGATTTATGGAGATTTTCGAGCTGTTTGACGGTAAATTTTACGTCAAGCTAGAGTTTAACAAAAACGTAAAATCAAGCGAGCTAGAAACTCTAAAAAACCTCATCGAGATCTCGCTAAAAAGCGGCGCCTCAGCGCAGATAAATCGCCCGATCATACTAAAAGGCGAGCTAAATTTCGACGCGAACCACTCGCAAGAGTACGCGAAGCTTGGCATAAACGCAAAAGATCAGCGCGGGCTGATGGCTTATGTATTGGGAGTTTTTAAGGAATTTGATGTAAAAATAGCCAACGCCAGAATCCAAACCGTAAAAAACAGGACGCGAAATTTGCTGCTTATACAAAAGCGCGAGGGCGTGGATTTGGGCGAAATTTTAAAATTATTAGAAAGCGAGTAAACATGTGCGGAATCGTCGGTTACGTCGGCAATAGAGAAAAAAGAGAGTTTATTTTAAACGGATTAAAAGAGCTTGAGTACCGCGGCTACGACAGCGCCGGCATGGCGGTGATGAGCCTAGAGGGCGGTTGCGACAAATGCGCGCAAGAAATCGCCTTTTTCAAAGCCATAGGCAAGCTTGAAAATTTAGCCAAAAAATCAGAGGGCTTTAGCTCTAGCGGCGAAGGCGTCGCGATCGGACACACGCGCTGGGCTACGCACGGCAAACCTACCGAGATCAACGCTCACCCGCACCTAGGCGAGCACTCTTTCGTCGTTCATAACGGCATCATCGAAAACTACAAAGAGCTAAAAGAGGAGCTTGAGGCAAAGGGCGTTAGCTTCCTCAGCCAAACCGACACCGAAGTCATCGTGCATCTTTTTGAGGAAAATTTAAAAACTATCGGCGAGCCGTTTAAAGCATACGAAGCCACGGTAGCGCGCCTACACGGAGCTTACGCGACGCTGCTTATCACCAAAACGGCTCCGGGCAAAATATTTTTCGCCAAGGACGCCGCGCCGCTAGCCATCGGAAAAAGCGATGGCAAAGAGGTATTTTTCGCCTCCTCCGACGCCCCGCTGATCGGCCTAGCCAAAGAGGTGTGCTACCTGGACGATAAAAGCTACGGGTTTGTTAGCATTGACGAGATCGCGGTTTTTAAAGACGCAAAAAAACTAAGCCCGAGCTTTGCCGCGCTGCCTGCGGACAAAAGCTACGCGCAAAAAGAGGGCTATAGGTTTTTTATGGAAAAAGAGATCTACGAGCAAAGCGCGGTAGTGAGCGAAACGCTAATGGGACGCGTCAAAGAGGATGCGGTAGGTCTTGAAAATTTAACCGACGAGTATCTACGAAATATCGACGATATCGTGATCTGCGCATGCGGCACGAGCTACCACGCAGCCCTTACGTCTAGCTACCTTTTTGAGAGGCTAGCTGACACGAGAGCTAAGGTCGAGATCGCGAGCGAATTTCGTTATAGACGCCCGAAACTAAACAAAAACGCTCTTTTTATCGTTATCTCGCAAAGCGGCGAAACCGCCGACACCCTAGAAGCGCTAAAAATCGCCAAGCAAGCAGGACTAAAGACGCTAGCCATCTGTAACGTCGATAATTCCTCGATCGTGCGATTAGCGGATGATACGCTGCTAACTCGCGCCGGCATCGAAAAGGGCGTAGCCAGCACCAAAGCCTTCGCCACGCAGGTCGTGACGCTGTGGATGCTAGCGCTGCAAATCGCGCAGGCTAAAGCCTCCATAAGCAAAGACGAGCTAAAAAGCGAGATCGCAGCACTCCTGCACGTTCCGCAAATTTTAAACATCAGCAAAGAGCCGCAAGAGCGTATCCGCCGCCTAGCCAAGCACTATTTGCACGGTCACGGCTTCTTTTTTATCGGACGCGATATATTCTACCCGCTGGCGCTCGAAGGCGCGCTAAAGCTCAAAGAGATCTCCTATCTGCACGCCGAGGGCTATCCTGCGGGCGAGATGAAACACGGCCCTATCGCGCTTGCCGACGAGAGGCTCTTTACGATCGCGCTAATGCCAAAAACCGTCCTCTACGACAAAACCAAGAGCAACGTCGAGGAGCTAGCCGCTCGCGACGCATATATACTTGCTATCAGCCCCGAGGAGTTCGAGCTTAGCGACGATTTTATAAAGACTAGCAAACAAGCTCACCCGATGAGCGAGTTTTTCGAGATGATGATTATCTTGCAGCTTTTTGCGCTGGAGATCGCCATGAGGCTGGGCAACGACGTAGATATGCCGCGAAACCTTGCTAAAAGCGTAACGGTAGAGTAAATTTAGTAGGAGAAATTTGACGAGCGGCGGCGTTAAATTTCGCTTTTAATCCTAATCTGCAAATTTGGGCGAGAGGTTGCCCGCCTAAATTTCTCTCAAATTTTATTCTAAATTTAAATACAAATTTATCGGCGCCCGGGAGTATCATGCAAAATTTAAACGAAAAATATGAAATTTATCAAAAAAGGCTAGATAAAAAGGCGGATCGCCTCGCGTCGCTGATGAACGACGCAAAATGGCTTAAGCTCTGCGAAATTTTAGATGCCTCGGAGTGCAAGGGCATACGCGTAAAACTGCTATCAAGCGGCGAGGAGATCGCGCTCATCTGCGGCTTTGGGTGCTTGGAGGATGGGTATTTTGACTGCGCCAACGGAGCTATTTTGTTTAAAGACTTGCACTGGGTTTTCGTGCCTAAATTTTACGAGCAAACGCGCATGAACAGAACCGAAAAGCTCGCCTCAAATTTTATCTCAAATCCGCTTGAAGCGGTGCTGGACGCCACGACAAAGGCGGGCAAATTTGACTACGAAATAGACGAAAACGGGCTAAAAATTTACGGATATAGATAAATTTACGCTACCAAACGGAGTCAAATTTAAAACTGCACTCGCTCGCCAAATGCTGCAAAATTTGATAAAATTTGACGAAATTTAACCCAAAGGAGCAAATATGGGCGCTCATCTATGCCCAAAATGCGGCGAAAACACGATATATTTCGACGGCATCTGCCACTCGTGCAGCCAAAGGCAGAGGCGGGATGAAACTTTAAACCTAAGCGCGGACGAAGTAGAAGCGATGATCCTAAAAATCGCGGATCGTGTCGACGAGATCGAAAAATGGGATGAGATTTGCAATGATTTTTGGGCGCTTTTTAGCCTGCTGGGCATCCACGATCCAAGGATCGCGCGAGCTGCGGCGGCAAAGGAAATCTACTATCCGCCAGAGCTCTACTTTGGCGCGCCGGACGACGTAAGAGACGCACTCGTAACAAAACTAAACTCGCTAGAGGACAACTCCAAAAACGTGCTAAACCACCTTCTTTGCGCGCTTGCCTGGCAGGGTGGCGAGCAGACGGCCGAGCTTTTTTACGAGCTGTATAAAAACCCGAGGCCGTGGCGTAAAAAGCTCTACGTGGGCACCAAGTTTTACGCAAAAATCGGCGGCTGGGAATTTGATGAGACGGGCGAGCGAAAATCTTTGGTTTTTGATAAATGCCTCACCGCAGTGCGCGTAAAAGATGGCAAGCGCGCGAGCCAAGACGCAAATTTAAACCCAAACCAAAACGCGGATGAGTCCGTACAGATCGGCGAACCTACAGGCCAAAAGTGCGAGTTTTGCGGCTGCGAGATGCTTGATATGCTGCGCCTAAAGGCAACCGATCCGCAGCTTGCGTTTTTAAATTTAAAGCACGACGCG
>NZ_CALHXD010000177.1 GCF_938040115.1 uncultured Campylobacter sp.
TTATCTTTGCGCTTGGTGCACCTGCGCTAAATGCAAAAGAGCATAATAGCATAGACGCGCACAAGGCGAGAAACGCTTTATGTTTCATGCGAATTCCTTTCGGATGTCAAATTTACAAATTTAACTGCAAATTCGGCTTTAAATTTAAAAGTACCGCAAGCCGAATTTTCAAATTTAACTTTAAATTCAGCCTGCGATTAAAATAAAATTTGCAAGTATTTCGAGGCGATTTTTGGGGTTGCGCGGCTAAAATTTTGCGCAGGCTAGACAAAATAGTCTGCCAAGCAAAATTTTAGCAAGCTCCGCAAAAAGCGTCCGAAAGACGCCACAAATTAGCCTATATTCTCACCAGCTATCATACCAAACGTTAAGCAGTCAGCTATCGCCACGCTACCTAAGCGGCTGGCTCCGTGCACGCCGCCGGTGATCTCGCCTGCAGCAAATAGTCTAGGGATCGGCATCTCGGTTTTTAGCGAGATGACCTGGGCTTTGGTATTGATGTCGATACCGCCCATCGTGTGGTGGAGCTTCGGCGTGCCGCGTATAGCGTAAAAAGGCGGTTTAGAAACGTCATAGCCGTCAGTAGTAGTTTTATCTAAAGGCTTGCCAAAGTCATCATCTTTGCCTGCTTTTACGAAGCCGTTATAGCGCTCGACGGTCTTTTTTAGCTCATCGGCTGGAATTTTATAAAATGCCGCAATTTCATCGATGCTATCAAATTTTTTTAAAATTCCCGAATTTAAAGGCTTTTCGAGCTGCTCGGGAAGTAGGGCTTTTACGCCGTTTGCGTCGCAGAAATTTATCGGATAGTTGCCGTCGGTACCGATGACCTTAAACATCGCCTGAGCCCTAGTGCGGCGGTCGGCTAGCTCGTTCATATAGCGTTTGCCCGTTTTAGGGTTTACCGAGATGCCGTAGCGGAAGCTTGCATTTACGTTAAACAACGAACCTACTCCGAAACCTTTTTCATCTGGGCAAGCCCATGGGCCAAACTGTATCCAGCTAAGCTGCACGGGAATCGCACCGATTCTAAAGGCTTCTTTCATCGCGCCCGCCGTAGCGCCGGGATGATTTGTGCTATCCGTTTCTTTGGTTATCGAAGGGTCTTGCACCTCTCTAAAAAATACGTCGCGACAAAATCCGCCCGCTGCCAAAACTACGCCTTTTTTGGCTTTGATCGTCTTTTTCTCGCCGCTTGTATTTTCGACATCGTCTTTTAGACTATTTGGGTCAAATTTGTAGTTTTCTCTGATAATTACGCCCTCTACGCCGCCATCCTCGCCTAAAACGAATTCATCAAATTTTGCTCTTTGTCTAAGCTCCGCACCCTGTAAATTTTTAAAATACTCGACCATCGGCTGAACGATGCCCGAGCCGCTGCCGTTAGTAGTTTGAACGGTTCTTGGGACGGAGTGACCTCCCAGATGCGAGAGTTTATCTATGTATTTTACGCCGCATTTTATGGTGAGCTTATACGCGTCTTGCGCGCGGGTAGCGATGGTATCGATGAGATCGACGTGGTTTAGGCCCCGACCCGCTTTCAGGCAGTCTTTGATAAAAAGCTCGTTGCTATCTTTCACGCCCTCTGCTTTTTGTTTGTCGTTATTGGGCACTGCAAATAAGCCGCCGTTGATGACGCTGTTACCGCCGACGCGTCCCATTTTTTCTAGGATTAGGACTTTATTGCCTTTTTCGGCTGCGGTGATGCCTGCGGCAAGCCCCGCAAAGCCGGAACCAACGATGACTACGTCCCACTCTTCGTCAAATTTGACGTCTTTAGCGTTAACCGCAGCATTTGCGTTTACGGAGCCGAGCGCTAAAGCACCCGCGCCAACTAGGCTCATTTTGAGCAGATCACGTCTTGAAACGTTTTCCATGATGTCTCCTTTATTTTACCGTTATACGGTTTTTTTCAGATGCCTAATTTTGGAGTTATTGTACCAAAAGTTAAATAAAAGCAAAATAATATTATTTAAAAATTGTTTTTAAATTTTAAAAAACCGCCGCAGCCAAAAAGCCGCTTATCGGCTGCTTACTAGTTCTAAATTTAGACAAATTTTAAATTTAAATCTCTACATAAAATTTTGTGCGCTATGAGAGCGTGTATCCTTTGCCGGATAAAAGACCCGCAAAGCAGGTCTTTATTTCTCGCAAAGCTTGCCGCATGCGTCGGCGCGGCATCTGCTGCAGTGAGTCATTTGATGAATGGAGCCGCCGATCAGCTTTCGCATGCTGCGAATTTCTTCATTCGAGGGCGATTTGATATTTGCAAAAGGGGTGCCATGCACGGGGATCATCGCCATGCAGTTCATAATATCGACCTGCCACTCTTTGGCTTTTTTCGCGATACGTGGGACGTGATCCATATTGATGCCGGGGATTACGACCGTATTGATCTTTACGATCATGCGGGCTTCTTTTAGCTTGCGGATCCCCTCCTCTTGGCACGCTTGAAGGATTCTAGCCCCCTCTTCGCCGTGATAAATTTTGTTTTTGTGGCGCACCCATGCATAGACTTTGCCGCCCACTTCGGGCGTTACGGCATTAACGGTTACGGTCACGTGGCTCACGCCGATACGCACGATATCATCCACGTGCTCGGGCAAAGATAAGCCGTTTGTGGATAGACAAAGTAGGGCGTGAGGGAAGCGGGCTTTACATTTTTCAAAAGTCGCTAGGGTCTTGTCGGCATCGCACATAGGATCTCCGGGTCCTGCGATACCTATGACTGAGATATCTTGTCTAAATTTAAATAGATTTTCCACGTATTCCACGGCCTCATCCGGGCTTTGCACTCTCCCCGTTACGCCGGGGCGATTTTCGTTGGCGCAGTCGT
>NZ_CALHXD010000178.1 GCF_938040115.1 uncultured Campylobacter sp.
AGCCACTTAAGTTATGTGCAAGCGGCTCGCCGCCACTTTCTATAAGTTTATAGACCACGATTTTCCCCGTTAAAAGCTTTGCAAATTCAGCCAAATCTTCGTCGGATCCGTTTATATTGATACTCCTAGGCCTAAGGCCTTCAACCTGCTGCTGTATCATTTTAGTCCTTTATAAATCAAATTTTTACTTATAATTTTAGCGTATTTTATAAAGCCGAAGATGGATAAATTTAAGTACTCTCCTTAAATATTAACCAAAAATTTAACTCAAAATTCGATAAATCTTGAATTTGAGGCAAAAAATAAGTGGAAGTACACGAAATGCTGGGAAAAAATCGGCTTTTGCTAAAAAATGACACAAAAAACGAGCGTCGATATTTTGAGGCGGATTTAAATGTTGTGACGAAAATTTCATCCCGAGACTAGACATAATATCTGTCGCAGGGTGAAATTGTCTAGCTCATTCAAAGGCGCTCAAAAAACGTGCTATTTACAAGGTATTAAATACGCGGTCTCCCGCATCGCCAAGACCCGGCACGATGTAGTTTTTTTCGTTTAGCCTCTCGTCGATTGCGGCGGTATAAACGCTAACGTCCGGATAAATCTCGCTAAATCTTTTTAGGCCCTCGGGCGCGGCGATAACGGAGATAAATTTGATCCGCTTTACGCCTTTTTCGCGTAAAAATTTGACCGCGTCTATCGCCGTACCGCCGGTAGCAAACATCGGATCGATGACGATAGCGACGCGTTCATTGGCGTCTGCGGGTAGCTTAGCGTAGAAAAACTCGGCCTGTGCGGTCTTTTCGTTTCGCTGAAAGCCCAAAAATCCGACGCTGGCGTTTGGTATGATTTTAAAAACGCTCTCTAACATCCCCAGCGCGGCGCGCAAAATAGGGCAGATCATGACCTTCGTCGCTAGCTTTTTAGCCTGCGCCTGCGCGACCGGGGTCTGCACGCTCACGTCTTTTAGCGCCAGATCGCGCGTCGCTTCAAATATCATCAGGTGGCTGATCTCATCGACTAGCATCCTAAACTGAAAGGTCGGCGTCGAGGCATCTCGCAAAATAGCTAGCTTGTGCTCGATGAGCGGGTGAGAGACTAGGCGGACGTTTGGTAGCTCGGCGGCATCGGCGGCGGTGAAATTTTTCATAAAGATCCTTAAAATTTAGCGGATAAAATTTAAAAAACGCTAGGCTAGGGCTTTTTAAATTTTACCGTTTTGAGTCGTAAAAATCGCAAATCGCTCGTTTCGCGCGTAAGGCCTGCTCACGGCTAAGACGCTATTAGCGGGCAAAATTTAGCTCCCCGTTAGACGGGCTTGCGCGCTTAGGGCGTTTGGCTTGGAGCAAAAACGGCACGCCGTAAAACAAGGCTAAATTTAGCCCGGCGAGCCGCTATAAATTTTAGACTTTTTAATAAAGCCAAAGCGCGTAGCAAAATTAATAAATTTAGCGCAG
>NZ_CALHXD010000179.1 GCF_938040115.1 uncultured Campylobacter sp.
CGCAAAATATCTACCTCATCGACCTACGTAGCGGCCGCAAGCTCGGCTTCGCACGCGTTTTGCTCCGTTACATCTGCTTTTTGCTCGCAGGCGTTAGCGTGGTCGGACTTTGCCTCTGCTTTTTTCGCAAGGACGCGCTAAATTTGCACGATCTGCTCACGCACTCGGCTGCCGTCTGCAAAAAAGTGGACTGATTTTGCCCGCTTGCGGCAAATTTGAGCCGAATTTCGGCATGACCCGCCCTGCTCCGCTAAAGCTCAAATTTGATCTAGCATTTTTGCGGTGCGGGTTTTGCAGGCTAGATTCTCATCCCGTCCCCGCGGCAAATTTAACCCGCTCGCCGCCTCGTCAAATTTAAATCTTTAAACCAAATTTCGTTACAATCGCCCCCAACAAGGAAAAATATGCAAAAAATAATGGGATTTACGAGAACGCGGGAAAACGCGGAGAAAAAAGGCGCGCTGATACCTAGCGACTTCACGCACGCAGCCGTCATCGGAGAAACGGGCAGCGGCAAGACGACGGCGATGATATATCCGAATTTGCTTGACCGCATGCAAAACGGCTACGCGGTGTTTGCAGTGGATTATAAAGGCGGTGAGAGCGCCAAAATAAAGGCTCTAGCGCGCAGAGCGGGCCGCCTAAAAGACGTCGTGAGCGTGGGTGCAAGGCTGGACGCGCCGATAAACCTCATCGCCTCGATGAAGCCGCGGGACTTTAAAAACTGCGTGAAAAAACCGATGGAATCAAGAGAAAAGTTTTGGGAAGAATTTGGCTCGAGCATCGCGACGGAGTTTTTTAAGGTGCTAAAGGCGCTTAAAATTTTCGCTAAAAAAATCACTCCGCTAAACGACTGCTACGGGGATGCGTTCTACGCCGACGTGCGCACGCTCGCGCGGGATTTTACCTTTGACGTCGCTACGATACTGCGCCTCTCGCAAGACCTAGAAAAGATGCTCGAGTTTAAAGACGCGCTGAACCTCATCTGCGACAATCTCGACTCCTCGACGCTAAATTTCACCCGTGAAACGATAATGATAAACCGCGCATTTTTGGCCACCGCGGACGAGTTTTTGGACGCGACGAGCCGCTACAAGGACATCGGCGACGAGCGCACGAGGGATGATTTTCGCAACTACTCGATGATGATGTCGCCGTTTCTGGGCCTCATGAACGACGACTCGCTAAACGGCGACGGCGAGGGCGCTGCGGGCGACGCGAGTATCGCAGGGCTACTAAATAGCGGCAAGATCGTGATATTTAACGCCGCAAGCTGCGACAAAAGCGCGCTAAGTTTCCTGTTAAACAGCTTCTTACCCGAGCTTTTAAAGCGCGTAACGATGAAGCAAAAAAGGCCCATTAGCCTATTTCTCGACGAGTCGGCGAAGCTGCTAAGCGAAAACACCGAGCTAAACGAAGAGATCCTGCGCGAGTGCGAGGTGGAGCTGGTGCTAGCATTTCAAAACGAGTTTTTGCTCAAGCGTGCGATCGGCGGCACGGCGTACGAGGCGCTGATGGGCAACCTTACCAACCGCTACTTCATGCGCAACAAGGACGTCGTGAGGCTGGGCGGCAGCGAGGTGGACTGCTCTACGCTGGAGAAATTCGAGTGCGTGTTAGAGGGAGACAAGATCGCGCTGGAGCCGATTTTCATAGACGAAGCGGAGTGTCTGCAAGCGCAGCTGGAGTTTGAGCGCGAGAACCGTCTGCACGAGCGACTGCTGGGCAAAATCTACGAAAACCGCGTGATAGAGTTTGACGAGGAGCTCGTGGATGACGGCAAAATCTGGGTGCGCGATGTGGATACGGGCGAGCGCGAATGCGTGTTTTTCAGCGACGAGGTGCTAGGTATCCGCCCGCAAGATATCTATAAACGCCCGCCAAATACCGGCGGCTACAATATCTCGCTCGAAGACGGCACGGACGACGCGCAGATAAGTTTTAGGTAAATTTGACGGCGACTAAGGGGGAGAGCGGGTGAAATTTGACCGCAAATTTGGATCAAATTTGAAGGTCGGCGTAAATTTAAACGGCAGCGTAACTTGACGATTTTAACCGCTCGCCGTTTGCATAAAACTAGGCTGGATAAATTTAAAATTTGACTTTAGGCGGAGGATATGAACGAAAATCCAGGCAGAGAAAATAAAGAGCCGGAGCTACTTTACAGACTAGACAAACGAAATCCGCTCATGGTAATGATCGACTTTATCTCGTACAGCTTTTTCCTACTCGTGCCCGCCTTGCCTACTGTGATATATTACGACGGCTGGATGCGCATACTTGGGATTTTGAGCTCCGCACTTTTGATCTGGCTGCTATACTCGGTGATATTTTTTAACTACGTTGAAATTTATAGAGACAAGATTGTTATAGATAGATTTATATTTGGAAATCAGATTATAAAACCAGAAAATATAATACACTGTCGTATCTTTGAACGCGCTTTTTTACCGGCGCACGTAGAAATAGCGCAAAAGACGCAACATCGTATAGTCAAGATGACCATAATAGCAGGCCTCATGCACAAACAAGCCGACGAGCTAAGAAGCCAAATAGCTCGTATAATGCCGCGGGATGCAATTGATTAATAGCAATCAGTATAAACAGTCAAATTTGCCGCCGTTATCCGTATCCAAATTTAACGAACGAGCCAGACAAAACCCGCTCATCGGTAGTCAAATTTAACAAAACCGCCCGCAAATTTATCTCTCCTCGTTTCGGGTCAAATTTAGCCGCCAAACCAAACCCCAAATTTAGAGCATAAATCTAAAATTTAGATTTTTATCTACGTTTTATATTTTTGCCGTCTTTATTTACGCACATAAAATCCACGGTAGCCCCGCCGTCATAAATCAAAGCTACGCCGTCTAAATGAAATCTATCGTCGCAGCCCGCCTCTTCGTCGCCTCGCAGTATCTCGTCCGAAGCGTCGTCAAAAATCTCGTAATACGCACCCCCAAAGCCCTCATTGCGATAATAAATCGTCGTCTTGCGCTCGCCTCCAAACGCCTCGTTGCCCCAGATTCTTACGCCTATGACGTTTGCGCTTTTTAGTTTGGCTTTTAGTTCGCCAAAAGTCTGTTCGTCCCAGCCCAGTATCCGCAGTGGTTCCTGCACGCTCGTTCGCTTATCTACGCGGATGAAGCTCGCGGTTTGGTTTTCATCGGCACTCACGGCGCTAAACGTCTCAACCAGGGCTCCGTCTAAGCGCAGGTCAAACCAAACTCCGCGAGGCCTAATCTCGCGCGCAAAATCACGCAATGCTAAAATCTCGATATGATTTTTTGCGTAGTTTCGCGCTAACTCTCGTCCGTCGTATAAATTTAAGTAGACGGCCGCCGCCGCGATTAGAAAAATAATAATAAAAGACGCTTTGTAGCTTATACTCATAAATCCTCGCAAATTCTTTTATTCTTAGTCTAATTTACGGCGTCAAGCACGCTAAATTTAAAATTTAACCCCGTGATTTAGCAGTTTTCTCACGCCTAGATTCGTGTCGATGCCGGTGATTATGGCGTTGTAGATGTATTCTTTACCTTGCTGGATGGCGCTTTCTAGGCTCTCGCCGCGAGCGAGCAGGCAGGCTAGCGAGCTAGAAAACGTGCAGCCCGCGCCGATGATAACCAGCGGATCGGCTAGCGGCGTCTCAAAGTTTTGCACGCTGCCGTCCTTGCGGTAGAGCGTGTCGATGCTCTTGCCCGCGACGATGTGTTTTTTCACTATTACGTCGCACGGTAGATTCGTAAAATCATCGCCGAAAAGCACGTCGGCTTCGCGTAGGTTCGGCGTCGTGACGGCGGCAAATTTCATCAGCTCTTTTAGCCGCTCGATGGCGCTATCTTTGATGAGTTTGTGCCCCATTTTCGAGACGCAGACGGGATCTAGCACCACGGGGGCGGAGTTTTTTTCTAAAAAGCTCTGCACGACGTCCATGATAGGCTCATTAAAGAGCATGCCGATCTTGACGGCGTCGAAGCTAAACTCCGCCGAGAGCATCTCCAGCTGATCGGCGATGAACGAGGGATCAAGCGAGACGATGTTTTTGATCTTGTCCGTGTTTTCGGCAGTTAGCGCCGTGACCGCCGTCGCGCTATAGCAGCCAAAGTGCGCGCACGCCTTGATATCGGCTTGCAGTCCCGCGCCGCCGTTGCTGCATGAGCCTGCGATGATGAGGATTTTTTTCATTTTTTGCCTTTTTTCGTTTTTAAAAGCCGTATTATAAACGACATTGCATTAACGACGCGTTAAACGCTAAAATTTATAAAATTTTAAAGCCGTTTGCACTACAATTTCTATAAAGATTATCAAAATAAAAAGGAAAAACGAGATGGAAAAGATCGCGTTTAAGGATATCGTCTCAGAAACGCTACTTATAAATTTATACTTTAGAAGCAAGGAAAATGAAGAAACTAGGCCCATACTAAAAGACGAATTTTCATGCGACGTCGTGAGCAGGATAGATTATGATTTCGCCAAATTTGACCGCTCGACGCTAAGCAGGGTCGGCACGGTGATACGCGCGAGGTTTTTTGACGACTGCATACTTAAATTTAC
>NZ_CALHXD010000180.1 GCF_938040115.1 uncultured Campylobacter sp.
GCGTCCTCAAAATCAGCATGCGTCTCTTCGCTCATGATGCGTAAAATTTTACTGCGCTTTATCTTCGCGTCGTCTTTAAATATCGCGCGCACCTTATCCATGCCCGCATAAAAATCGCGCATGAGTACAAGGCAAAGATACCTACCAAATCCCGTCGGCACGATGCGGCCGCCCTCTTCGTAGATAGCGCCGACCAGCTTTAGTAAATTTAGCTCCGCAAATAGCTCTTTTTTGATATTCGCGCCGTTAAATTCGTCGTATTTGGCGATATTTACGCCGCCGTCAAACAGCTCGGTGAGGAAGATATACTTTAGCCGCTCTTTTTTCGTAAAGCCGCACTTTGCGATTACGGGGCTTTCGCCGCTTTTAACGCGGCGGCCGTAGTCGAGCAGATTAAAGGCGTTGATAACCAGCTCGCCGTTTAAAAAGCTAAACGCGCCGCTACCCACGCCCACGTACTCGTGGTGGCTGCCGACGTATTCGTCGCGCAAATTCGCGCTATCTCGGCCGAATGCCCAAGCGTTGCTTTGATGATAGTCGCTAAAGCTCTCGCAGATGATCTCGTAAAATTCGCGCTCGTTGTCGCTATCTGCGACGCCTAGCGACTTCGCGATCGCATCGCGCGTAAGAGGCGACTTCATCAGCGGATAAAACATGATCTGCTCTGGGGCTATGGATTTTGCGATTTTGATGTCGTTTAGCAGCTGCTCTTTGGTTTGGTTCGGGAGGTTAAAGATAAGATCTAAACTCAAAGTCGGCAAGATACCCATAGCTTTTTTAAGCTTTTCTTGTAAAACCTCGCTAGAGCCGAATTTCTCGTATCTGGCTACGCGTTTTAGCGTCTCGTTGTCAAAGCTTTGTACGCCCACGCTTAGGCGGTCGATGAGTCCTTGAAATCTCTTTAAATTTTCGGGCTGAATGTGGTTTGGATCGCTCTCACAGGACACGTTTTTGATATTAAAAAGCTCTTTAGCCATTACGAGCGTTTTTTCAAGCTCGGGTTCGTTTATGAGCGTCGTGCCGCCGCCGACGTAAAGCGAGCCGAAATCAAAGCCTGCGGCCTTAACCTGCCGCATCTCTTGCCTTAAATTTTCAAAATAAATTTTAGCCAGCTCCTGCTCGTAATGATACTTGTGAAACGAGCAATACGGACAAAACGTGTGGC
>NZ_CALHXD010000181.1 GCF_938040115.1 uncultured Campylobacter sp.
GTTCACCCGACTCACTACGGCAGAATTTGTCCGGTAGAGACTCCGGAGGGTCAAAATATCGGCCTTATCAACACGCTTTCGACTTACGCAAAGGTAAATAATCTAGGCTTCGTCGAGGCGCCGTATAAAAAGGTCGTAGATGGTAAGGTAACCGATGAGATCGTTTATCTAACAGCGACCCAGGAGGAAAATTTAGTTATCGCTCCGGCATCTACCGCGCTTGACGAAAGCGGATATATAGTAGAGGATTTGATCGAGGCTAGACAAGATGGCGAGATGATACTAGCTAAACGCGAGGACGTTAAGCTTATTGACCTTTGCTCCGGTATGATAGCTGGCGTTGCGGCATCGCTTATTCCGTTTTTGGAGCACGACGACGCAAACCGCGCCCTAATGGGATCAAACATGCAGCGCCAAGCGGTACCGCTACTTCGCTCATCCGCTCCTATCGTTGGAACTGGCATGGAGAGTACCGTAGCTCGCGACGCATGGGAAGCTATCAAGGCTAGACGCGCTGGAGTAGTTGAAAAGGTGGATAATAAAAACATCTTTATCCTCGGTGAAGACGAGGCGGGTCCATATATCGATCACTACTCTATGGAGAAAAATTTAAGAACCAACCAAAATACGACATTCTCCCAGCACCCTATCGTTAAAAAAGGCGAAAGCGTAGCGGCCGGGCAGATCATCGCCGACGGTCCGTCTATGGAGCGCGGCGAGCTAGCTATCGGTAAAAACGCCCTTATAGCTTTCATGCCTTGGAACGGCTACAACTATGAGGACGCGATCGTAATCAGCGAAAAAATGATCCGAGAGGA
Source organism: uncultured Campylobacter sp. (assembly GCF_938040115.1). Lineage (GTDB taxonomy): Bacteria > Campylobacterota > Campylobacteria > Campylobacterales > Campylobacteraceae > Campylobacter_A. Next base: position 819 of record NZ_CALHXD010000181.1, read on the forward strand.
TGCGTTTACGAGCGTGCATATTTATGAAAAAGAGATTGAAGCGCGCGAGCTAAAAGACGGCGTTGAGGAGATTACTAAAGATATCCCGAATATCAAAGAGGAAGATTTGCTTCACCTAGATGATAGCGGTATAATAAAAATCGGCACGCAGGTAAAACCAGGCATGATCCTAGTAGGTAAGGTTTCTCCAAAGGGTGAGGTTAAGCCGACGCCTGAGGAACGCTTGCTTCGTGCGATTTTCGGAGAAAAAGCCGGCCACGTGGTAAATAAATCCCTTTACGCGACTGCGTCAATGGAAGGCGTCGTAGTAGACGTTAAAATTTTTACTAAAAAAGGCCACGAAAAAGATAATCGCTCAAATAAAGTTTATGAAGAAGAAAAAGCGGCTTTTGAAAAAGAACACCACGATAGACTCTTGATGCTAGACCGCGAAGAGATGCTAAAAGTGGGCGCTCTGCTTTGCAAAACGCCTTTGAGCTCGGCTCAAACTATCGGTAAAAAAACCTATAAAAAAGGCGAGAAGATCGATAAAGAGGAGTTTGAAAACATCAACCGCTTTACTCTAAGCGCGATCGTTAAGGGCTTTTCAAAAGACGTTCAAAAATCATACGACGACATAAAAAATCATTTCCAAAACGAGAAGAAAAAGCTCAAAGAAGAGCATGACGCTAAGATGGAAATTTTAGAAAAAGACGATATCTTGCCAAGCGGCGTAGTTAAGCTCGTCAAAGTCTACATCGCGACCAAGCGCAAACTAAAAGTGGGCGATAAGATGGCGGGTCGCCACGGAAACAAAGGTATCGTCTCAAACATCGTTCCTGAGGTTGATATGCCGTATCTGCCGAGCGGTCAGCCGGTCGATATCGTGTTAAATCCGCTAGGCGTTCCTAGCCGTATGAATATCGGTCAAATTTTAGAAAGCCACTTGGGTCTTGTCGGCTACCGCTTGGGCGAGCAGATAAATCAAATTTTCCAAGAGAAAAAGGGCGAGTGGATAAAAGAGCTACGAGCCAAAATGATCGAGATAGCTTCGGCGTCTAAATTTATGGATGCTAAAAAGACTCTAGGTAAAATGAGCGACGAGCAGCTTTTAGACTACGCTAGAGACTGGGCTAACGGCGTCAAATTTGCCACGCCTATATTTGAGGGCGTTAGAGTCGATGAGCTGATGAAACTGTTTGAGCTAGCTAAGATCGATATGGACGGCAAGACCGAGCTTTACGACGGACGCACGGGCTCAAAGATTAAGGAGCGCGTAAACGTCGGATGTATGTATATGCTAAAGCTTCACCACCTAGTCGACGAAAAAGTCCACGCTAGAAGTACGGGACCATACAGCCTTGTTACTCAGCAGCCAGTCGGCGGTAAGGCGCTATTTGGCGGACAAAGATTCGGAGAGATGGAGGTTTGGGCGCTTGAGGCATACGGTGCGGCTCATACGCTTCGCGAGATGCTAACGGTCAAATCAGACGACGTCGAAGGACGCTTGTCTGCGTATAAAGCCCTAACAAGAGGCGAAAATGTGCCTGAAACCGGCATTCCTGAGACATTTTTCGTTCTAACAAACGAGCTAAAATCATTGGCGCTTGATGTCGAGATATACGATGAGGATGAAAATAATGAGTGAGTTAAAACCTATTGAGATAAAAGAAGAACGCAGACCGCGCGATTTTGAGGCGTTTCAGCTTCGTTTGGCGAGTCCTGAAAGGATAAAATCGTGGAGCCACGGCGAGGTCAAAAAACCCGAAACTATAAACTACCGCACGCTAAAACCTGAGCGCGACGGTCTATTTTGTGCTAAAATTTTCGGTCCGATCCGCGACTACGAGTGCCTTTGCGGTAAGTATAAAAAAATGCGCTACAAAGGCATCAAGTGCGAAAAATGCGGCGTCGAGGTAACTAGCTCAAAGGTACGCCGCTCCAGAATGGGTCATATCGAGCTCGTAACTCCGGTTGCGCATATTTGGTACGTAAATTCGCTCCCAAGCCGCATAGGAACGCTGCTTGGTATAAAGATGAAAGACCTTGAGCGCGTGCTTTACTACGAGGCGTATATCGTCGAGAGCGTGGGCGACGCGTTTTATGACACCGAAAATAGCAAAAAGGTAGAAATTTTCGATGTTTTAAACGAAGAGCAATACGTTTCTTTAGCTTCTCGCTTTGAAGAGGGCGGATTTAGAGCTAGGATGGGTGGCGAAGTGATCCGTGATTTGCTAGCAAATATCGATTTAGTCGAGCTTTTAAACACTCTAAAAGACGAGATCAGCGCGACAAATTCGGAAGCTAAGAAAAAAACTATAGTAAAAAGACTAAAAGTCGTCGAGAGCTTTTTAAATTCAGGCAACCGTCCTGAGTGGATGATGATTACGAATTTACCGGTCCTTCCGCCGGATCTTCGCCCGCTTGTGAGTCTTGATGGCGGTAAATTTGCGGTTTCTGATGTAAACGACCTATATCGCCGCGTTATCAATAGAAACGCGCGCTTAAAACGCCTTATGGAGCTTGACGCGCCTGAAATCATCATCAGAAACGAAAAGCGTATGCTTCAGGAGTCTGTCGATGCGCTATTTGACAACGGTCGCCGTGCAAACGCCGTAAAGGGTGCAAACAAACGCCCTCTAAAATCGCTTTCTGAAATTATTAAAGGCAAGCAAGGTCGCTTCCGTCAAAATTTGCTCGGTAAGCGCGTCGACTTTTCCGGTCGTTCGGTTATCGTCGTTGGCCCAAAACTACGCATGGATCAGTGCGGACTACCGAAAAGAATGGCTCTTGAGCTGTTTAAGCCGCATTTGCTAGCTCGCCTCGAGGAGAAGGGCTACGCTACGACCGTAAAACAAGCTAAGAAAATGATCGAGGATAAGACGAACGAGGTTTGGGAGTGCCTAGAGGAGGTTGTTAAGGATCACCCGGTTATGCTAAACCGCGCTCCGACGCTTCACAAACTATCTATCCAGGCGTTTCACCCGGTGCTTGTCGAGGGTAAGGCTATCCAGCTACATCCGTTAGTTTGCGCCGCATTTAACGCGGACTTCGACGGCGACCAGATGGCTGTTCACGTGCCGCTATCGCAGGAAGCTATCGCAGAGTGCAAAATTTTGATGCTTAGCTCGATGAACATCTTGCTTCCTGCAAGCGGTAAGGCTATCACCGTTCCTAGCCAGGACATGGTTTTGGGAATTTACTACCTAAGCCTAGAAAAGACCGACAGCAAGGGCGCTAATAAAATTTTCGCATCGGTAGACGAAGTAATGATCGCCGAGGAAGCTCATTGCCTAGAAGTACACTCAAAGATCAAAACCATGATCGACGGCAAGACGCTATTTACGACTGCGGGTCGTTTGATCATCCGCTCGATTCTGCCTGATTTTGTTCCTGAAAATATGTGGAATAGAGTCATGAAGAAAAAAGATATCGCAAATTTGGTTGATTACGTTTATAAAAACGGCGGCCTTGAGGTAACGGCGGGATTTTTGGATAAGCTTAAAAATTTGGGCTTCCGCTATGCGACAAAGGCCGGCATCTCGATCTCGATCGCCGATATCATCGTGCCTGATAGCAAGCAAAAATATATCAACGAAGCCAAGAAAAAAGTCCGCGAGATACAAAATCAATACGGCGCGGGCTTGCTAACGGACTCAGAGAGATACAATAAGATCATCGACATCTGGACGGATACAAACAACGTCGTCGCAGGCGAGATGATGAAGCTCATCCAGGGAGATAAGGGCGGATTTAACTCTATTTATATGATGGCCGATAGCGGCGCGAGAGGCTCTGCGGCGCAAAT
>NZ_CALHXD010000182.1 GCF_938040115.1 uncultured Campylobacter sp.
CGGCGAAATCATACTCAAGCTTGCTTTGCTTTTGCGCGATCTGCTTTAGCGCCGTCAAAAAATACTCGCCCATCTTTCGCTTTTGCTCCATGGGCGCTAGCTCGCCAAATTCGGGCTCGAAATGTATCAACGCGTCCGTTTTGCCCGTGTCTTTTCTAAACGGCGAATACTCAAATCTATTTCGCAAAAAGTAACCGCCCGCGCGCCTCTGCTCCTCGCTCATCATTTCGCGTATCAGCTCCCAAGCGCGCTGCGAGCTTAGGCGCGGCTTATCGGACGCGATGATGTAGTTGGTTCGGCAGTGCTCGTCATCAAAGCTAAACGCGCATTCCAATTTTATGTAGTTGATTATCGAGCCGTAAATTTTAGGGCGCATTTTGGCGTTAAGCGCCGGTTGTAGATCTGCAAAGAGGCTTTCTATCACGGCGCGCGAGTTTTCGTAGCAGTTGCTGATAGCGCGCGTGATGCGGACCGGATTTTTGGCTATCCAGTTGTGCTGGCTGTTTAGCTTGAGGTCCAAAATTTCCTCTTTTACGGGGCGCGCGAGCGTTTTACCCGCCGTATCCGGACTTTCGTGAAAAAACGTATCGTCGTCTTGCATCGTAAGCCCCGTTTTGCGTTTCGACCACATAGCTTCTACAAAGCGCGGCTCGCCGTGCGCATTTAAAAAATAGGTCATCGCATAGCCGTTGTAAAATTTCCCGCGCAGCGCCTCTAAGCTCTCGCGCTCGCCCCAGCCTACGATCGCTAGGCATTCGCAAATTTTAACGGCCCTGTTCCACTCGCTAGCGTTTTTATAAAAGGCGTAGCGGTCAAATTCGCCTAGCAGCCGCTCGCGAATTAAAATTTGATCCTGGGCGCGCAGAAAAATTTCTAGTTCGGCGAGGTTTTCTATCTCGTAAATTGGCTCTAAAATTTCACTCATTATCAGCCTTTAAATTACTTAAATTTAAACCATTTTCAGCACTTCGACTATCTCGCCCTTTGCGATAAATTCGGTTTCTTTTGGGATGATTAAAAGCGCGGCGCCCCCTGTGAGATTATTTACGATCGCCGAGCTGCCCAGCTTCTTGCCGTCTAAATTTACGTAAATTTTGCCGTCGCGATTGACTAAATTTACCGCCGTAAACTCCAAAAACGGCGAGCGCTTTTTGTAGTCCTCGTCCATGATCGCCGTGATTTTAGGCTCGCTAGCGCCAAACCACGCATTTAGCAGCACGCGCACGTAGAGCACGCACATCACCATCGCCGAGTACGGGAAGCCCGGCAGCGCAAATATATACTTTTCGCCCGCTTTTGCGACCTTGATGTGGCGGCCCGGCTTGATCGCGGCGCCGTCTATGATGATGTCGAAATTTTCGCCCAGCGCGCCTTTTACGAAGTCGTAGTCGCCCATGCTGATGCCGCCCGTGGTGACGAGGACGTCGGCTGATTTTAGCGCGCGGACGATGGCGTCTTTTACGAGCTCGGCGCGGTCGCGCACTATCTCGCACAGCACGGGTTCGCCGCCCATTTTGCGCACCATGGCCGCGATGCCTACGTGGTTTGAGCTGTGGATTTGCGCGGCGTTTTCTAGCGGCTCTCCGAGGTCTTTTATCTCGCTTCCAGTCGCCAGTACTGCGACTCTGGGCCGCACAAATACGCTAACGTTAAAGATCCCAAGCTCGGCTAACAGCGCAGTCTCGGCGTAACCTATCGTCGCGCCTTTTTTGATTAGGATTTCGCCTTTTTTGTAGCTTTCGCCCACTTCGCGCACGGCAAAGCCCTTTGGTACGGGTTTTTTGATGAGGATTTTGCCGCCTGATACCTCGACGTTTTCGACAGGGATTAGCGTGTCGGTGCCTTCGCTCATTAGCGAGCCGGTGAAGGTTTTGACGCATTTTACGCCCCCCACCTTTAGCCCTTTATCGCTGCCCGCAGGCAGGTCGGTGATGAGCTCAAGCTCGCTCAAATCCTCTCTCCACGCAAACGCGTAGCCGTCCATCGCCGAGACGGGACGCTCCGGGTAGTTATCCTGCGCCGCGATATCTACGGCGATACGGCGATCAAGCGCCTGCGTGAGAGTGACCTTTTCTACGCGGTCCCAAGGAGCCAGCGTAGAGCGTAAAATTTCAAGAGAGGCTTCATAACTCATAAATTCTTTCATTTTTTATCCTTTTTTGATTCCCCGGCTCGGCTGGATTTCAAATAGTTTTCGGCTAGGATACTCTGGTCACGGACGACCGGTTCGCTCCCGTCGTATCCGCCGCAAACTATTTAAACTACACACAATCCGTCTGGAATATTTCTGCCGATTTTACTAAATTTAATCGTAAATTATGCTAATAAAGCACAGAAGTTTATTATTAAGCCTGTAAAAAGCGTACGAATTTAGTTATAATAGCTCTTAAATTTAAGCAAAGGACAAGCTTTGAATCAAATCGCTAAAACGCCCCAAGACGTCGTCGCCTTACTCATAGAAAAAAGGAAAGAATTTACCGATCCCAAAGAATTTATCGTATCGTTTGGTAAGGATGAACTAGGCGAGTTTGAGAAGCTAAACGGCGATATGGATATGAAGGTCGGCGACCTGCTTAGTATGAGCCAAAGCGTGGGAAGCTCGGTCGGCGAGTCGCTAAAGTCGGTCAAAAAATACTCCGCCGAGCTCATAAAAGCAAGCGATAAGATGAAGGAGGGCGGACTGGGGGCGAAATTTATAAATTTCTTGCTCGGCAAAGACCTGGCCGCCGAGCTGGCTAGCAAATATCAAAGCGTGTCAAGCTTGTTTGAAGAAATCACGGCAAATTTAAAACACTCCATAAATGTTTTAGAAGCTAGAAACGCAGAAATCTCCGAGAAGCAAAAGGAGCTCTCGCTCGTAATCGAAAGCCTAAAAGGCAAGATAGAAATTTTAAGCAAAACAGACGAGCTCATCGAAAATTTAGCGACAAATCAAACAGACGAAGAGCAGAAAAAATTCCTCCTCGAAGAGGCGCTATTTTACATCCGTATGCATCTGCAAAATTTGCGTCAAGTGCTTGTCGTGATGCAGCAAAGCCTCGCAAACTACGCTACTATCAAGCACAATAACTCGCTTTTAAGTTTCGCCACGCAAAACACGATCACAACGAGCATCACGGCGCTAAAAACCAACGTCTATATCGCAAGCGCAGCGCAAGAAGGCAAAAAGCAGCTAAAGGCCGTTTCCGAGATGGACAAGCTAGCTAGCGACGTTATCCTAAAAAACGCGCAGGACGTAAACGATACGGCAACAGACGTGATGGCAAAGGTCGCAGGCGGCGCGCTAGATAACCAAAACCTTGAAAAAGCGATAAATTTGATGATAGATTCGCTAGATAAGATAGAAAATTTCAAAAACGAGGCGCTACCGAAGATGAAAGAAAATATCGCTAAAATAGCGCAGATGAGCAAGACGCTAGAAAGCAAGGTAAACAAGCTCGAAAAGATCGAGCAAAGCGACGTGTATAGTATAGAGTAGGGAGTCGAGTGGGGTCAAATTTGACTAAAGCGCGACGAGTTTTAGGTTTTCTAGCGGTAAACGTCAAATTTGCATCTAGCGAGTAAATCTCCGTTCAAATTTAAACCTATACGGTCAAATTTGATTTTGCAAACGGCAAAATTTAAAAACAAAAAAGGTAAAAGATGGATCAATTTTTAACGCTTCTTGGCAACAATCTCATATTTTCCGTTCCTCTGGCTATCGTTACGGTTTTTACATTGCTTGAGATTATTTTGATGATGACCGGATTTTCAGCGCTTGAGCCGATAAACGGGCTATTTGACGGAGCGGACGGTATAGATGCGCCCGGCGCCGAGTTGTTAGCTTGGGCAAATAAAGGCGGCGTGCCGAGTACGATTTTTTACGGGATTTTGCTTATGAGCTTCGGGGCGTGCGGGCTTTTTATCACCGGCGTTTTTTACGGCTCCGCCTCGCCTGCGTGGTATATGAGCGCGGTTATCGCCGCAGTTTCGTTTTTTATCGCTTTGACTTGGACTAGATGGGTGAGCTTGCTTGCGGCAAAGTACCTGCCTCAGGTGCAAACGTCGGCCTTTAGTAAAAAGGAGCTTCTTGGCTGCGAATGCGAAGTCAAGGACTATAAAATAACCAAAGAGCAAGGCGGCGACGTTAAAGTTGCGGATAAAAACGGAAAAGAACGTTTCGTTTTTGCAAGGGCTGCCGATGAAAAAGAGCTTGTAAAAGGCGATACCGCGCTCATCGTTAGGATCGATAAAAATAACTTTTACATCAAGAAAAAACAGTAAATTTAATCTAAGGAGAATAGTATGAACATTGACGGGATGACTTCTTTGGCCGTATTTGTCGGCATAGGACTCTTTTCTATCATCATTTTGGGTATCGTCTTTTCAAGGCTTTACCGAAAGACGACAAAGGAGCTTACGTTCGTGCGAACGGGCTTTGGCGGCGAAAAGGTCGTTGTGGACGGCGGCGCGCTGATACTGCCGATACTGCATGATTATATCGACATAAATATGCAGTCGATGAAAGTTACCGTAGCTCGCTCTAAAAGCGATAGCTTCATAACCAAAGATAGAATGCGCGTGGATATTACGGCTGATTTTTATATCAGAGTGGGCGAGGATAGAGAGTCTATCTCGCGCGCGGCGCAAACGCTGGGTAAAAAGACGATCGATCTGCGCGAGCTAACCGGGCTGATAGAAGGCAAGCTCATCGCTACGCTCCGCTCGGTGGCAAGCTCGATGGAGATGAAGGAACTACACGAAAAAAGGGATGAGTTTAGCTCACAGGTCAAAAACGCTATCGAAGCCGATCTATCTAAAAACGGCCTTCAACTAGAGTCCGTCTCTCTCACGTCGCTAGATCAAACGGCTAAAGAGTTTTTTAACGAAAACAACGCCTTTGACGCCGAGGGCTTGACCAGCTTAACGCAGACTATCGAGGAACGCAAAAAGCTACGAAACGATATCGAGCGCTCGACCGAGGTACAAATCGCGCAGAAAAACTATGAAACGCAGTCGGAGAAATTTGAAATCCAAAGGAAACAAGCCGAGGCCGAAGCCACGCAACAAACCAAGATAGCGAATTTCCAAGCCGAGCAAGAAGCGCTAAGAGCAAAAGAAGCCGAAAGTAGGCGCAAGGAGGCCGAAGAAGCCAAGATCGTCGCGAACAAAGCTATCGAAGAGGCGCAGATAAACAAAGCAAAGGCTATCAAAGAAACCGAGATCGAAAAGGAAAAAGCTCTCGAAATCGCCACTCAAAACAAAAACATCGAGATAGCCAAGAAAAATCAAGAAGTTGAAGAGGTCAGGATCGCCGCTCACAAAGCCATCGAACAGGCTGAAATCGAAAAGGCCAAAACCATAGAAACGGTGGAGGTGCAAAAGGCCAGAGTTGTCAAAGAAGCCGAGATAGAAAAGGAAAAAGTCATTGAGCTGGCAAATCAGAGCAAAAATATCGAAATCGCTAAAAAAGTCGAAGAAGAAGCCGTGGCTAAAACCCTAGCCAACGAGAAAAAGGCGCTAGAAGCCGCGTCGCTGGAAAAGATCAAAACCGCCTCCGAAATAGAACAAGCCGAACGTATCAAAAAGCTAGCTCTAATCGAAGCACAGCAAGACGCCGAGCAGCTATCTATCGAAAAAACCGTCGCCGCAAAGGCTGAAAAAGAGGCCGAGGAAAACCTAGCCGAAGCTGCCAAAATCAAAGCGATGGGCACAAGCGAAGCGCTAAAGATCAAAGCTACCGCAGAAGCCGAAGCCATAAAGATAACGGCTGAAGCCAACAGGCTAAACTACGAGGTCGAGGCTAAGGGTAAAACCGAGATAAATAACGCCGAAAACATCGTCTCGGCGGCGATTTTGGAAAATAGATTTAAGCTCGCCTTGATCGAGTTTATGCCGCAAATCATCGCCCAGGTCGTAAAACCCGCAGAGAAAATCGACTCTATCAAAATCGTGCAAATGGCGGGCATGGGCGGCGCAAATCAGGGCGGTGCGGGTTCAAATGCTAACGGCGGCGTTAGCAACGCTGGAGCATCTCTCTCCGATCAAATCGTAAATGCGTCTCTAAACTATAAAGTAAATGCACCGATAATCGACGATCTAATGAAACAAGTCGGCATCGATCTAAACGGCGGGATACAAAATATCGCCTCGCCCCTGCTGGACGGTTGCGAAAAAGCTAAAGACGCGTCAAATTTTAGCGCAAAAGAGACTGAGAAATTTAATGCTGCAAGCGAACAAAAAGACGGTAAGAAAAAGTAAATCTAGCCTCAAATTTGATTAAAGTTGTGTAAAGGGGCGGCACACTAGCGCGGTAAAGCCGGCTAAATTTGGCCGTCCTTTTTTACAATCAAAACAATAGTTGCTTTTTGTGGTTGTTTTTGGCATATTTTGAGCTGTCTGCACGGCTGTAAATTTAACATCTACAAATTTTAAACACGTTTAATATTTATGTAAATTTAACTGCTTAAGTTAAATTTTATATTCCCTTTCAAATTTGATTAAATCCCAAGCAAATTTTATTAATTTTTTATTTTAACATCAGTAAAATACAGCTTAAGAAATCGGGTCGATTTTACCTTTTCAAAGGACACTTCATGAATTTTTCAAATTCAAAATGGTTTATCGTTTCAGGTGCGGCGCTCGGCGCTCTGGGTGCACTGCTCGTGTATTTTGGCAACCCTGGCAACATGGGCGTTTGCGCGGCTTGCTTTTTGCGCGATACGGCGGGAGCGCTCGGCTTTCACCGCGCAGGAGTCGTGCAGTACGTGCGCCCGGAGATCATCGGGCTCATTTTGGGCGGCTTTTTAGCCAGCGTGCTTTGGACGAAGGAGTTTAGCGCGACCACGGGCTCGTCGCCTTTCGTGCGCTTTTTTCTAGGATTTTTCGCGATGATCGGCTGCCTCGTGTTTTTGGGCTGCCCGTGGAGAGCGTTTTTGCGTCTTGGCGGCGGCGATATGACGGCGGTTGCGGGAGTCGTCGGTATTTTTGCGGGCGTGTGCGCGGGCGTATTTTTCAAAAAGCTCGGTTACGGCCTCACGCACGAGACTAAAACTCAGGCCGCGATAGGCGTTTTGCCGACGGTTATCGGTATTTTGCTGCTTGCTGCGCTTGCGTTTGGGCTAAAGCTCGGCGAAAACGGCGCGCTTTTTAGCTCCGCAAAAGGCCCGGGCTCCATGCACGCTCCGATCCTGATCTCGCTTGGTTTTAGCGTCGTCGTGGGCGCGCTAATGCACAAAAGCAAATTTTGTAGCGTCGGGGCGTTTGGTAGGCTTTTTAAAGGGGATTTCTCGATGTTTACGGGCATTATCAGTATCGTCGTTTTTGCCAGCATTGTAAATTTGGCGCTCGGGCAGTATAAATTCGGCTTTGAAGGCCAGCCTATCGCGCACAACGACGTGGTTTGGAACTTCCTTAGCATGACGCTAGCTGGGCTTTGCTTTAGCCTTAGCGAAGGCTGCCCGGGCAAGCATCTCGTGCAAATGGGCACAGGCAATCTAAGCTCAGTTATATTCGTCATCGGCATGGCGGCGGGCGCGGCCGTAGCGCATAACTTCTTGCTCGCTAGCTCTCCTAGCGCCATAACGGCGGCGGCTCCGTGGGCGGTGGCGATGGGGTTTGTTTTTGCGGTTTATGTGGGATTTTTCCACAAAAAAGCCGCTTGATTCCCCATAAACGACGGATTTCAAGCTTTAAAATTTTAAACCCGTTTTGGTTACGTATTTCATATACGCGCCCTCACGGGTTAAAATTTTAAAGCTAAACTACGCCTATTCTGTCTGGAATATTTGTCGCACATCTTGCTAAATTTGTAAATTTGACATTTTCGCGGTGCGGGTCTGGGCGAGCAAAGAACGAAATGCCGAATTTTTAAATTTGATTTATATAAAAAGCGAGCTGGAATTTGCAAAATTTGATAGCGATCGGGAGTAAAAGAAGGCTAAACATCATGGTCTAGCCCGCAAGAAATAAAACTTTGATCTAAAAAGCCGTCAAATTTACTCAGCGTGTACGATAAGGCCGCACCGAGAAAATTTATCCTAAAAGCCCGGCTCCTCTGATCGCTTGACTGCGCTCTTTTGCGTAGATACGCTCGCCCCTCACTACGTCGTATTTCCAGATCGGCGCATTAGCCTTAAAGTCCTCGACAAACTCGTTTATCAGGCGCAAGGCGACCTTTCTTTGCGGGCTAACGACGCCTGCGACGTAGGAGCTCTCGTGCACGGGCACGTCCCCACGAGAATGCGCAAAAAGCACGTATGCACCCAGATCCTTTGCCTTTTGCTCCCAGCCCGCTAGCCATTTGCGCAGGATCGGCTCGTAGATGTCAAAGCTAAGCGCGCTGATGCCGCCTTCCTCGCGCACGATGCCGGTAAACGTGATGAGCGCGCCGCAGTTTTTGTCCTTAAACTCGTCGTACCAAGCGTTTGTGATCGCTTTGGCGTCGAGACTTCCATCAAATATCTGCATCTTAACCTCCGCAAACCGGCGGTAAAATGGAAATTTTATCCCCGTCTTTTAGCGGCGCGTCTAGTGAGCTTGCGATCTCGTCGTTTACGGCGACGGCGCAGATTTTTAGCCACTCGGATAGCTCCGCGTATTCGCCTAGTTTTTCTTTTACTTCGCTTAAATTTGCCGCTTCCAGCTTTAAATTATTCATCTTTATCGGGCCCAAAAACTCGATTTCTACCATAAATTTGCCTTTGAAATTAAATTTTTTTCTTGATTTTACTTAAAAAAATATTTAGATATACTTACGCCAAATTTTAAACGAAAGAGCCGTAATGAACGAAATCTTAAGCAAAATAAAAACGCCCGCCTACGTCTGCGAAGAGGCGAAGGTGCGTGCAAATCTCGAAATTTTAAAACGCATCAAGGATGAAAGCGGCGCAAAGGTGCTAGTCGCCCTAAAAGGCTTTGCATTTAGCGGCGTGATGGGGCTTGTCGGCGAGTATCTAGACGGCGCGACGTGTAGCGGCCTTCATGAGGCTAAATTTGCCGCAAAATACGTTCGCGGCGAGATCCATACCTATTCGCCGGCATTTAAAGACGAGGACATAGACGAGGTGCTAGCGCTCTCAAAACATGTGGTTTTTAACTCGTTTGCGCAGTGGACGAAATTTAAGCAAAAAGCCCTAGCTGCGGGCGTTACCTGCGGCCTTCGCGTAAATCCGGAGCTATCCGTCGCGCCGACTGATGCGTATAACCCGTGCGGTCGCTACAGCCGCCTA